>NZ_JCBANA010000118.1:0-10274 GCF_059760725.1 Achromobacter sp. 1014246743 | reverse complement strand
ACCCAAAGGGTTCGTGGGTCTGGGAATTGTTTAAAAGAGCCGGCCCCGGGGGGGCGGCGTTTTTTCTTTGGCCGCGGAATCGCCGTGCCGATGCCGCGATGCGTCAGGGCGCCGGCCCGTCGCCCAGCAGCCGATCCAGCTCGCGCGACAGCAGGGCGATGAAGGCCTCGGTCTTGGGCGGCAGCACCCGCCCCTGCATGACGTAGATCTGCAAGGTGCGCGACTGCAGTTCGGCATTGGAGATCGGCACCGCCACCAGTTCGTCACGCTTCAGGCTCCAGGCCACCGAGATATAGCCGCTGAGCATGATGGCGTCGGAACCGAACACGAAGCCGTGCAGCGGCGAGGAATCGTTGCAGGTCAGCGTGGGTTCGAGCTGCACCGATTCCAGCAGGCAGCCCATTTCGAACAGGTGCCGGGTGGTGGTGCCCGGCCCGGTCAATGCCAGCGGATAGCGGCCCAGGTCCTGCAGGCTGACGCTCTGCCGCCCGGCCAAGGGGTGGCCGGCGGCCATCACGGCATGCACCGGCGCCCGGCGCGAATAGCGCACGCTGACACCAGCGATCCGTTCCACATTGAAGGTCATGCCCAACTCGACGCTGCCTTCGGCGACCCGCCGGGCCACGTCGGACGGCGCCCCCACGTGCAGGTCAAAGCGCACGTCGGGCCAGTCGCGGCGAAAGCGCGCCATGGAAGACGGCAGGAAAATGCGTGCCACGCCTTCGACCGCGGCCATGCGGATCTCGTTGCGCGCCATGCCCTTGAGGGCGGCGATTTCCTGCAGTACGGACTCCGATTCCAACAAGGTGCGGCGGGCGTGCGCCAGCAGCAATCGGCCAGCTTCGCTCAGCACCATGCCGCGCGCGGCGCGTTCGAACAAGGGCGCGCCCGCCTCTTCTTCCAGCTTGGCGATCTGGCGGCTGATGGCCGACACGGCCACATGCAGGCGCTCGGACGCCCCGCTCAAGCTGCCTGCCTGGGCAACCTCGACAAAATAGCGCAAGGCAATGCCGTGCATATTCAACCCTTGTAGGTGGGGAAGCGCCGGGATGAAGCTTTGCCTTTTATGCAAAGCTATCGATAAATATTCTAATTGTAGAGAAAGCTTCCCTGATCCTAGAATTTGCGCAACGATGCAGGCAGGCGCGCACGACGCGTCCGTCCAGATAAGGGGAAGTCCGTGTCAGCAGCAGTCCCGAGCGCCAGCCGTGCCGCCGCCGTCGGCCGCGCGGCCGCCTACGCCGAAAGCGGCGCCTTGCAACGCGACCTGGCCAGCCTGGTCGCCTACCGCACCGAAAGCCAGAATCCCGAGCAGCGCGACGCGCTGTACGACTACCTTCGCACGGCGGTGGCGCCGCGTCTGCAAGGGCTGGGGTTTTCCTGTCACGTCAAAGACAACCCCGTGGCAGGCGGCCCGCCCTTCCTGATCGGCGAGCGCCTGGAAGATCCGGCCCTGCCCACCGTGCTGATGTATGCCCATGGCGACGTGGTGCGCGGCTACGACGAACAATGGCGCGACGGCCTGGCCCCCTGGCAACTGACCGCCGAAGGCGACCGCTGGTACGGCCGCGGCACGGCCGACAACAAGGGCCAGTACTGCATCAACATGGCCGCGCTGGAACAGGTGCTGGCCGAACGCAGGCAACGCCTGGGCTTCAACCTGCGCATGCTGGTGGAATGCGGCGAAGAGGTCGGCTCGCCTGGCCTGCACCAGGCCTGCGACCAATGGCGCGACCTGCTCGCCGCCGACGTCTTCATCGCCTCCGACGGTCCGCGGCTGGCCGCCGACCTGCCGACCCTGTTCCTGGGTTCGCGCGGCACGCTGCTGTTCGACCTGGTGGTGGACCTGCGCGGCCACGCCCACCATTCCGGCAACTGGGGCGGCGTGCTGCCCAACCCCGGCATCATCCTGGCGAACGCGCTGGCCAGCCTGGTCGATGCGCGCGGCCGCCTGCGGGTCGACGGCCTGCGTCCCCCGGCCATTCCGCCCGCGGTGCGCCAGGCGCTGGCCAGCATCCAGGTTGGCCAGGACGACGACGCGCCCGATATCGATCCCGACTGGGGTGAACCGGGACTGTCGCTGGCCGAACGCCTGTTCGGCTGGAACACGCTGGAAGTGCTGGCCTACAAGACCGGCAACCCGGACAACCCGGTGGGCGCGATTCCGCCGCGCGCCAGCGCCACCTGCAATCTGCGTTTCGTGGTCGGCACCGACTGGCGCCAGACCGAAGCCATCCTGCGCCGCCATCTGGATGCGCACGGCCTGACGCAAGTGGCCATCCGCATGCGCCGCGGCACGCCCGCGACCCGGCTGGACCCCGACGATCCCTGGGCCCGCTGGGCCGTGGCCTCGCTGGCCGCCACCACCGGCAAGACGCCGGCGCTGCTGCCCAACCTGGGCGGCACGGTGCCCAACGACGCGTTTTCCGAAGTGCTGGGCCTGCCTACGGTGTGGGTGCCCCATTCCTACCCCGCCTGCTGTCAGCACGGCCCGGACGAGCACCTGCTGGCGTCCGTGGCGCGTGAAGCCGCCGCCGTCATGGCGGGCCTGTTCTGGGACCTGGGCGAACAAGGCGCGGATATCGTGGCCCAACGCGGGCGCTCAACCCCTACCTGACCGCCGCCTGACCGCCCTCTGCCGTCATCCCCTATACAATCCCCTTCGCTTGATCGGAGTTCCCATGTCCTTGTCTTCGTCCGCGCCCCGTCCGCGCCCCTTTCTGCTTGCCTGTCCGGATCTGTCGGCCGAACGCCTGGGCAATACGGATACGCCGGGCGTCTGGCATTTCGACTCCGGCGTACCGGGCAAGCGCGTCATGCTCAGCGCCCTGATCCACGGCAACGAGCTGTGCGGCGCCTGGGCCCTGAAAGACGCCCTGGCCGCGGGCCTGCGCCCGCGCCGCGGTTCGCTGACGCTGGCGTTCTGCAACCTGGCCGCGTTCGACCGCTTCGACCCGGCCAACTACGCCCCGGCGCGCTTTGTCGACGAAGACATGAACCGTGTCTGGAGCGACGACAAGCTGGCCCAGCCGATCAGCCAGGAACGCCGCCGCGCCGCCGAGATCCGCCCCTGGGTGGCCCAGGCCGAGTGGCTGCTGGATTTCCACTCGATGAGCAATTCCGACGTGCCGTTGCAATTGACCGGCCTGGAACAACGCAACATCGACCTGGCCCTGGCGCTGGGCAATCCCGCCACCATCATTGCCGACGCCGGGCACGCCGCCGGCGTGCGCATGCGCGACTACGGCCGTTTCGGTGAAGCGGGCGACAACGGCACCCGTTCGCTGCTGATCGAATGCGGCTTCCACGGCGCCCCCGAGGCCCGCGGCGTCGCGGTCGACCAGATGGCGCGCTTCTTGATCGCGGCCGGCACGGTGGACGAAGCCGACCTGCCCCAAGACTGGATCGCGCCCCAGGCCAGCGCCCAGCGCGCCCTGCGCGTGACCCACGCGGTGGCCGCCAAAAGCGCCGATTTCCGCTTCGCCGAGCCCTGGAAAGGCCTGGAAACGCTGCCGCGCGCCGGCACCGTCATCGGCTGGTCCGAGGGCGAGGCCGTGACCACGCCCTATGACAACTGCGTGCTGATCATGCCGTCCACCGCCAACCTGCGCGCCGGCGTCACCGTCGTACGGCTGGCCCAGCCCATCGCCTGACTGACCAGGCGGGGCCCCCTCGACGGCGCCCCGCCATACATAAAAAGGCCCCAAGGGAACGCAATGTCCGCAAACGTTTTCATCCGCAGCGCCTTGTCCGCCTGTACGCTGGCGGCCGCCATGGCAGGCGGTGCGCCCACCGCCCTGGCCCAGGCCGCCCCCCAGACGCTGCGGATCGACCTGCCCAGCATTCCCCTGCACTTCGAAAGCAGTATCTGGGCGTTCAGGAAAGCGCTGACCGACGAAGGCCGCGCCGCCCAGTACACCCTGGCCCTGTCGGCCAGACCCGCCCAATAAGATCGCCAATCCGGCGCCTGCAACCCGAGCCCACCAAGGAAATATCACGTGGCCCTTTTCATCCTACGCAGACTGATACAGAGTCTGTTCGTACTGCTGGCCGTATCGGTCGTGGTCTTCTTCGCGGTGTATGCCGTGGGCGACCCGATCGAGCTGCTGGTCAGCCCCGAAGCCAGCCAGGCCGCCCGCGAAGCCATGATCGCGCGCCTCGGCCTGGACCTGCCTGTATGGCAGCAATACACCGGGTTCCTGTGGCGCGCGCTGCATGGCGACCTGGGCACGTCGTTCGTGCACGGCATTCCCGCCATCGAACTGATCGTGCAGCGCATTCCCGCCACGTTCGAACTGGTCATCGTGGCCATCGGCCTGACCTGTGTGATCGGCATTCCGCTGGGCCTGGTGGCCGGCCTGTACCGCGACGAGCCGCTAGGCCGCGGCATCATGGGTTCTTCCGTGCTGGGCTTTTCGCTGCCCAACTTCTGGCAAGGCATGATGCTGATCCTGCTGTTCGCCGTCTGGCTGGGCTGGCTGCCGGCCACCGGCCGCGGCGACACGGTCACCGTGCTGGGTGTGCGCCTGTCGATCCTGACGGCCGACGGCTGGTCGCACCTGATCATGCCGGCGATCAACCTGGCGCTGGCCAACATCGCCCTGGTGCTGCGCCTGACGGCCTCGGGCGTGGTCGAGGCCCGCAGCCAGGACTACGTGAAATTCGCCCGGGCCAAGGGCGTCAAGCCCGGCCGCATCGTGCGCCGCCACATCCTGCGCAACATCCTGATCCCGGTGGTCACCGTGATCGGCATGGAATTCGGCACCCTGATCGCCTATTCCACCATCACCGAAACCGTGTTCGCATGGCCCGGCATGGGCAAGCTGCTGATCGACAGCGTCTACCAGCTTGACCGCCCCGTGGTGGTCGCCTACGTGATGCTGGTCACCCTGATCTTCGTGGTCATCAACCTGGTCGTGGACATCCTGTACGCCGCGCTCGACCCGCGCGTGCAGCTCGTGACCCCTGCTCAATAACCGCCATGGCTAATCCTCCCAACACCGGCCGCACTCGTACCGTCCAGCCCCTGGCCGATACGCCCAAGCGCGCCTCGATCCTGAAGAAACTGCGGGCCCGCCCCACCGTGCGCGGCTCGGCCATCGCCCTGATCATCCTGATCCTGCTGGTGGTGTTCGCACCGTACTTCGCGCCGCAGAACCCCTATGACCTGGCCAACCTGTCGCTGATGGACGGCCGCCTGGCGCCGCGCCAGGCGCTGATGGACGGCAGCATCGCGTGGCTCGGCACCGACGACCAGGGCCGCGACATGCTCAGCGCCATCCTGTATGGCCTGCGGATCAGCCTGATGGTGGGCCTGTCCGCCGTGATGCTGGCCACCGCCGTGGGCGGCGCGGTCGGCCTGGTGGCCGCCTACCTCGGCGGCCTGGTCGACACCGTGCTGATGCGCATCGTCGACTTCATCCTGGGCTTTCCGACCATCCTGGTGGCGCTGGTGCTGCTGGTGGTGCTGGGGCGCGGGGTCGACAAGGTGATCCTGGCGCTGGTGCTGGTGCAGTGGGGCCACTACGCCCGCATCATGCGCAGCCGCGCGCTGCAGGAACGCCGCAAGGAATACGTCGAAGCCGCCGCCAACCTGGGCTTTCCGGCGTGGCGCATCATGGTGTTCCACCTCTTGCCCAATTGCCTGGGCCCCGTGATGGTGTTTGCCACCATCCAGATCGCCACCGCCATCGCGCTGGAAGCGACGCTGTCGTTCCTGGGGGTGGGCGTGCCCATCACCGAACCGTCGCTGGGCCTGTTGATTTCCAACGGCTTCCAGTACCTGCTGTCGGGCGACTATTGGATCAGTTTGTTCCCGGGCATTGCTTTGCTGGTGCTGATCCTCTCCATCAACATCGTAGGCGACCGCCTGCGCGAGAGCCTGGATCCCAAAAGATGACGCCCCCCCCCGAAGCGCTGCGCGCTTCCCCCTCAAGGGGGCATGCCTGCGGCCCGGCAAAGCCGGCTCCGCGGCATCCCGATGGAGCGGCACACGCTACACCTGCGGCGGTTTGCGCACTGGATTACTGACATGAGCGAAACACTACTCGAGGTGCGCGGCCTGCGCACCGCATTCCATACCGAAGCCGGCGCCTGGCTGGCGGTCGACGGCGTCGACCTCACCGTGCGCCGTGGCGAAATCGTGGGCCTGGTCGGTGAATCGGGCTCGGGCAAGTCGGTCACCGGTTTCTCGCTGCTGGGCCTGATCGACCCACCGGGCGAAGTCGTCGACGGCGAGGTCAAGTTCAAGGGCAACGACCTGCGCAAGCTCTCGGAAGAGCAGATGCGCCAGTTGCGCGGCAACCGCATCGCGATGATCTTCCAGGACCCGCTGATGACGCTCAACCCGGTGCTGCGCATCGGCGAGCAGATGATGGAAGCCATCCTGACGCACGAGGACGTGCCGCGCGCCCAGGCCCTGGAACGCTGCCGCGAAGCGCTGGCCATGGTCGGCATCCCGTCGCCGGAAAAGCGCCTGAGGAGCTATCCGCACGAGTTCTCGGGCGGCATGCGCCAGCGCGTAGCGATCGCGATCGCCATGCTCAACAAGCCCGACCTGATCATCTGCGACGAACCCACCACGGCGCTGGACGTCACCATCCAGGGCCAGATCCTGTACCGCATGCAGGAGATCTGCCGCGAACACAACACGGCGCTGATCTGGATCACCCACGACCTGGGCGTGGTGGCCGAACTGGCCGACCGCGTGGCGGTCATGTACGCCGGCCGCATCGTCGAAAGCGGTCCGGTCGAACAGGTGCTGGATTCCCCTCGCCACCCCTACACCAAGGGCCTGCTCGACTCGATGCCCGGCGCCACCCAGCCGGGTGCGCGCCTGCACCAGATCAACGGCATGGCGCCCAGCCTGGCCGGCCGCCCGTCGGGCTGTGCCTTCCGGCCGCGCTGCGCCCACGCGGTCACGCGCTGCACCGAACAAGCCCCCACCGTCACCACCGAAGGTCCGCGCAGCTATCGCTGTTACGTCCCGATCGCCCGCGAGGCCGAGCAAGCATGAGCCAAGCCGATACCCCCGTCATCGAGCTCAAGAACGTCCACAAGCGCTTCGAGCAGCGGCCCGACCTGGCCCAGCGCATCCTGGCCCTGACCGGCCGCCCCATCGACCGCCGCACCGTCTATGCCGTCAACGGCGTGGACCTGCGCATCGGCCGCGGCGAAGTCGTCGGCCTGGTCGGTGAATCGGGCTGTGGCAAGTCCACCCTGGGCCGCGTCGTGGCCGGCCTGCACCGCCAGACCGAAGGCGACCTGCTCTACCAGGGCCAGGACGCCCGCCGTCTGCGTGGCGCCGACAAGCTCGCCTACACGCTGGGCGTGCAGATGATCTTCCAGGACCCGCAAGCCTCGCTGAACCCGCGCCAGCGCCTGCGCCAGATCCTGGGCGAGTCGCTCAAGGTGCACAAGCTGGCGCCGCCGGCCGAGATTCCAGCCCGCATCGACCAGGCACTGAAGGAAGTGGGCCTGGACACCGAGTACCGCGACCGCTTCCCGCACCAGATCTCGGGCGGCCAGCGCCAGCGCATCGGCATCGCCCGTGCGCTGATGGTGGCGCCCAAGTTCCTGGTGTGCGACGAACCCGTGGCCGCGCTGGACGTGTCGATCCAGGCGCAGGTGATCAACCTGTTCATGGACCTGCGCGAACAGCACGGCTTCACGTACCTGTTCATCAGCCACGACCTGGGCGTGGTCAAGCACATCTCGGATCGCGTGGCGATCATGTACCTGGGCAAGATCGTCGAGATCTCGACGTCTGCCGAGATTTTCGCGCACGCCAACCACCCGTACACTCAGGCATTGATGGCCGAGGTGCCGGACGTGGCCCGCCGGGGCCGCAAGTTCACGCCGATCAAGGGCGAAATCCCGTCGCCGCTGAACCCGCCCCCCGGCTGCACGTTCAACCCCCGCTGCCCCCACGCCATGCCGCGCTGCCGCGAGCAGGCGCCGTCCCTGAAAGAAATATCGCCGGGCCACTGGTCGGCCTGCCACCTGAACGAAGCCACCGCCTGAACGCCATGAAACCCTCCGACATGTCCAACAAGGACCGCATCTCCATCGAAATGGGCCACGCGGGCCGCAACACCATCGCCTACATCGACGAAGACCGCAATTCCGACCGCCCGTTCAAGCTGCAGACCTACCGCCCCTACGGCTACACGCCGGACCGTCCGGTGGTGATCGTGCAGCACGGCGTGCTGCGCAACGGTGACGAATACCGCGACTTCTGGGTCGAGGCGGCCGACAAGCACAAGCTGCTGATCGTGGCGCTGACGTTCTCCAACGAGATCTGGCCGGGCGTGGAAAGCTACAACAACGGCCGCGTGTTCTCGGCCGGCGGCAACCCGCGCCACATCGACGGCTGGACCTACGCGCTGGTGGGCAACGTGATCCGCGACATGATCGACGGCGAAATCACCGATGGCCAGAACGTCTACCTGTTCGGCCACTCGGCCGGCGGCCAGTTCGTGCACCGCCTGATGAGCAGCCAGTCGCACGCCCCGTTCAAGGCGGTGGCGGCAGGCAACCCGGGCTGGTACACGCTGCCGACGTTCGATTACCCCTTCCCCGAAGGCATGGACGGCGTGGGCCTGACGGAAGACCACCTGGTCAAGCTGCTGGCCTACCCGATGATGATCCTGGCGGGCGACCAGGACATCGCCACCGACGACCCGAACCTGCCGTCGGAACCCGCTGCGATGCGCCAGGGCCCGCACCGTTTCGCGCGCGCCCATAACTACTTCGAAGCCGGCCGCAAGGAAGCCGAACGCCGCGGCGTGCCGTTCAACTGGACGCTGCAAGTGGTGCCCGGCATCGGCCACGACGGTCGCGCGATGTCCGCCGTATGCGCCAGCCTGTGGTTCGACGGCCGCATGCCCGACGACACCGAACTGGCCCGCCTGGCCGGCCAGCAAGTCGCCTGAACGCTCCCCCTTTCCTAGCCGACATTCCCGGATACCGCTATGTCTTCTTCCCGCACTGAACAGCTCGTCGCCGGCATCCAAAGCTGGCTGCAATGCGAATCGCCCTCGAACTTCCCCGACGGCATCGCCGCCATGGCCCGCATCATCGCCGACTACGCGGCCGCGGCCGGCCTGACGGTGGAACTGTCGTCGCTGGGCCCCACGACCGGCCCGCTGCTGTACGCGACCAACCGCGCCCCCGGCGACACGCGCCCGGGCATCCTGATCCTGGCGCACATGGACACGGTGCACCCGGTGGGCACGCTGCTGGAAAACCCGGTGCGCATCGAAGGCGATCGCCTGTACGGCCCGGGCAGCTACGACATGAAGGCCGGCATCTACCTGGCGCTGACGGCGCTGGCAGGCGTGGCCCGTCCGGGCGCGACGCAACTGCCGGTGGACTTTCTGGTGGTGCCTGACGAAGAAACGGGCAGCCATGCCTCGCGCGTGCACATCGAACGTTTCGCGGCCAACGCGAAGTACGCGCTGGTGTGCGAGCCTGCCCGCCCGAACGGCGGCAAGTGCGTGACGGCGCGCAAGGGCACGGGCATGCTGAACCTGAACGTGAAGGGCCGCCCGGCCCACGCCGGCATGCAGCACGAGAAGGGCCGCAGCGCGATCCGCGAGATGGCGCACCAGGTGCTGGCGCTGGAAGCGATGACGGACTACGAGCGCGGCATCACGGTCAGCGTGGGCACGATCGCCGGCGGCACGGTAACGAACACGGTGCCGGCGCTATGCCGCTGCGTGGTGGATTTCCGCGTGCCGGACATGGGCGCAGCCGAAGACGTGCTGCGCCGCATGCGCGAGCTGTGCGCAGTGGGCCCGGACGTGGAGCTGGACATCGACGTGGAACTGAACCGCCCGCCGATGGTAAAGACGGCAGAAGCCGCCGCCCTGCTGGCGCTGGTGCAAGGCTACGCGGAACGCGCAGGCTTCCTGCTGGAAGACGCCCCGATGACGGGCGGCGGCAGCGACGCCAACTTCACCTCCGCCATGGGAATTCCGACGCTCGATGGTTTGGGTGCGGACGGAGATGGTGCTCATACTTTGAATGAGTACATCTTGGTTTCTACGTTGGAGCAGCGGTTGAAGTTTTGGGAGTTGTTGTTGAAGGATCTGGCTTAAAGGCTTGATGTTTGTTTGATGCGCGGGGTTTTCTTCTTAAGCCGCGCGTGCCGGGGCAGGCGGGTGAGGGCGGGGCTACGATTGCGGTCCGGAGCCTTCGCTCCGGACTGCCCCGTCCTCATCGTCGTCCAGGCCTTCGGCCTTCCCTTCCGATTCCGTCGGGCGCATCTACAC
>NZ_JCBANA010000117.1:0-10416 GCF_059760725.1 Achromobacter sp. 1014246743 | reverse complement strand
CCCCCGACACCGCAAGGTGCCGGGGGCATTTTCGTGGCCGCGCCGCTCGGGGCGCGACGGGGGTTTACTGCAGCAGGCTGCGCAGCATCCAGGCGTTCTTTTCGTGCACGTCCAGGCGCTGCGTCAGCAGGTCGGCGGTGGGTTGGTCGTTGGCGGCGTCGGCCTTCTCGAAGGCCGCACGGGCGGTCTTGGCGACCGACTCGTTGGCGCTGACCAGGAGGCGCACCATTTCCAGGGCTTCCGGCACGGACTGCGGCTCGGCGATGGACGACAGCTTGGCATATTCGCGGTACGTGCCCGGCGCGTAGTGGCCCAGAGCGCGGATGCGCTCGGCGATGCTGTCCAGCGCATTCCACTCTTCGGTGTACTGGGTCATGAACATCAGGTGCAGCGTGTTGAACATGGGCCCCGTGACGTTCCAGTGGAAGTTGTGCGTCATCAGGTACAGGGTGTACGAATCGGCCAGCAGCTTGGACAATTCGCCGGCCACCGCGGCGCGGTCCTTGTCGGAGATGCCGATGTCGATGCGCGGAACGGAGGTGGAGGTCTTCTTGGAGGTCTTTGCCATTGCTAGCTCCCTGTGGGGTTGGTGGACAAAATCAGGATAACACCGCGAATACGGCAATTTCGCGGCAAAAACGCATGCCAATCAACGACTTGGCGGTCTCTTGACGCAACGCAAGCGCGGCCCGGATCAATCCTGCACCGCGGCCGTTTCGTCGGACAGCATCCGCACGCCCGGCAGTTCGCATTCGTATACCGCCTGGGCCAGCGCCTCGATCGCCGCCAGGCGCGGAAAGCTGCGGCGCCAGGCCAGCACCACGCGACGCTCGGGCACGTGGCCTTCGAACGGCAGGTAGCGCAGCAGGCTGTTCGAAGGCGGCGGCTGCGGCACGGCGGTCACGGGCAGCACCGTCACGCCGATGCCGGCCGCCACCATGTGGCGGATGGTCTCGAGCGACGAGCCTTCGAAGGTGCGCTGGATGCCATCGCTGGCCGCCGAAAAACGCGACAGCTCGGGGCACACTTCCAGCACCTGGTCGCGAAAGCAATGGCCGCTGCCGAGCAGCAGCATGGTCTGCTGCTTCAGGTCCTGGGCATCGATGGCCTTGCGCTGCGCCAGTTCGTGGTCCTGCGGCACCGCCACCACGAAGGGCTCGTCGTAGAGCGGCTGCATCACCAGCCCCGCTTCCGGCAGCGGCAACGCCATGATGGCGCAGTCGATCTCGCCCTGGCGCAAGAGTTCGACCAGGCGCACGGTGAAGTTTTCCTGCAGCAGCAGCGGCATCTGCGGCGTGCGGCCGATCTGCACCGGCACCAGGCGCGGCAGCAGGTACGGCCCGATGGTATGGATCACGCCCACGCGCAGCGGCCCGGCAAGCGGGTCATGCCCCTGGCGCGCGATTTCCTTGATGCTGGCGCTTTCTTCCAGCACCTTCTGGGCCTGGGCCACGATGCGCTGGCCGATGGGCGTCACGCCGACTTCCGCGCCGCCGCGTTCGAACAGCGTCACGCCCAATTCGTCCTCGAGCTTGCGAATCGCCACCGACAGCGTGGGCTGGCTGACGAAACAGGCTTCGGCCGCCCGGCCGAAATGCCGTTCGCGCGCCACCGCGACGATGTATTTGAGTTCGGTCAGAGTCATGGTGGACTACGCCCCCAGGGGTTGGGCGCCGGCCCGGCGGGCGGCGCTGGAAAATGGGAAGGTCATGGTGGTTGCGGCCGTCATGTGCGCAGGAAGTCTTCCCTGCCCCGCATCCAGCGGGCCAGGTGCGCCTCGACAGAAGCGGGGTGTTCGGCGCGCAGCCAGACCGCGGCATCGCGCGCGTCTTCGGCAATGGCGGCGTCGGTTTCCAGGTCGGCAAAGCGCAAGAGCGCCATGCCCGACTGGCGCGTGCCCAGGAATTCGCCCGGGCCGCGCTGTTCCAGGTCGCGGCGCGCGATTTCAAAACCGTCGGACGTCTCGAACATGGCGCGCAGCCGTTCGCGCGCCACCTGCGACAGCGGCGTCTGGTAGAGCAGCACGCAGACCGATTCGGCCGTGCCGCGCCCTACCCGCCCGCGCAGCTGGTGCAACTGCGCCAGCCCGAAGCGTTCGGCGTGTTCGATGACCATCAGCGAAGCGTTGGGCACGTCGACCCCGACCTCGATCACAGTGGTGGCCACCAGCAGGTCGATGTCGCCTTCGCGGAAGGCCTGCATCACCGCCGCCTTTTCGGCCTGCGGCAGGCGGCCGTGCACCAGCCCGATGCGCAGGTCCGGCAGGTCGACCCGCATGCCTTCGTAGGTGTCCACCGCGGTCTGCAGTTCGAGGGCTTCGCTTTCCTCGACCAGCGGGCAGACCCAATAGGCCTGCTGCCCGCCGCGCGCGGCCTGGGCAATGTGCGCGATGACTTCCTCGCGCCGCGCCTCGGACACCAGCTTGGTCAGCACCGGCGTGCGGCCCGGCGGCAGTTCATCGATGACCGAGACGTCCAGATCGGCGAAGAAGGTCATGGCCAGCGTGCGCGGGATGGGCGTGGCGCTCATGTTGAGCTGGTGCGGCACGATGCGGCCGCGCACGGTTTCGCCCTTGCGGGTCAGCGCCAGGCGCTGGCCCACGCCAAAGCGGTGCTGCTCATCGACGATGGACAGCCCCAGGCGGTGGAATTCGACGTGGTCCTGGATCAGGGCCTGGGTGCCCACCACCAGCTGCACGCTGCCGTCGGCCGCCGCGGCGGCAGCCTCGCGGCGCGCCTTGGCGGTCAGGCTGCCGCTCAGCCAGGCCACGTTCACGCCCAGCGGCTGCAGCCACGACACCAGCTTGCGGAAATGCTGTTCGGCCAGGATTTCGGTGGGCGCCATCAGCGCCACCTGCGCGCCCCCGGCAATGGCCTGGGCCGCGGCAATCGCCGCCACGACGGTCTTGCCGCTGCCGACGTCGCCTTGCAGCAGGCGGTGCATGGGGTACGACTTGGCCAGGTCCGCCGAGATCTCGGCCACCACGCGCTGCTGCGCGCCGGTCAGCTTGAACGGCAGGGCCTGGTACAGCCGGTCGACCAGCCCGCCGGCTTCGTTGCGCACGGGCAGCGCCTCGGCCTCTTTGATGCGGCGCGCGGCCCGGGCCGCTGCCAGCGACAGCTGCTGGGCCAGCAATTCGTCGAACTTGATGCGGCGCCAGGCCGGATGCACGCGTTCGAGCAGCGCGGATTCGGATTCGCCCTGCGCGGGCGTGTGCAACGCGCGGATCGCCGGCTCGAACGGCGGCAGGTCGTAACGCGCCAGCGCTTCGGGCGGCAGCGTGTCGGACAGATCGGCGCGGTCCAGCGCCTGGGCAATGGCACGCCGCAGCGTCGGTTGCGGCAGGCCTTCGGTGGTGGGATAGACGGGGGTGAGCGCCGTGGGCAGCGGCGCATCGGCGTTGGTCATGCGCGGGTGCACCATCTGGCGCCCGAACAGGCCGCCACGGACTTCGCCGCGTGCGCGCAGCCGCTTGCCCACGCTGACCTGCTTTTGCTGGCTGGGGTAGAAATTCAGCCAGCGCAATTGGAGTTCGCCGCTGTCGTCCACCAAGGTGGCGGTGAGCTGGCGCCGAGGCCGGTACAGGACCTCGGATTTGGTGATCTCGCCTTCGACCTGGCCGGGAAAGCCCGGCCGCAGGTCGCTGATCGGCACGATGCGGGTTTCGTCCTCGTAGCGCAGCGGCAGGTGCAGCACGAAGTCCTCGGGCAGCACCAGGCCCAGGTTACGCAGCTTGCGCTCCGTATCCGTCATGGCTTTGCCGGCGCCTTTGGGGTCGGCGCCGGATCGCTTGGCTGCCACGGCCGCGGCCGGCATATGGGATGAAACCCCTGGCAAATCGCGCGTGGTCTGGCGTTACAGGACCAGGATCGCTTCGACTTCGAACTGCGCGCCCTTGGGCAGGCTGGCCACGCCGACGGTCGAACGCGCCGGGAACGGCTGCGGAATCAGTTCGGCCATGATGGCGTTGGCGGCGGTGAACTTGCCCAGGTCGGTCAGGAACAGGGTCAGCTTGACCACGTCGTTGAGCGTGCCGCCGGCGGCCGCGACCACGGCTTCCATGTTGGCGAAGGCCTGGCGCACCTGGGCGTCGAAGTTCTCGGAAACCAGGTCGCCCGTGCCGGGCTCAAGGCCGATCTGGCCGGACAGGTACACAGTCTTGGTGCCGGTCGTGGCAACCGCTTGCGAGTAAGGGCCGACGGCGGCGGGCGCGGCGTCGGTATGGATGATTTGCTTGCTCATGGGCGGAATCCTCGGGTGACGGATAGAAACTACAGCTATCGGATTTTAATCGGCAATAGGGTTTTGCGAAACCCCGGAATCTTCCATCTTACCCAACCTTCGGGGCGCCGCCGATGTCCGCGCGGCTGGCCCAAAGCAAGTCGTACAGCGCCTGTGCGGCCAACGGCAGGCTGCGCCCCTGGCGCCACACCAGGTACAGCGGCCGCAGCAGCGCCTTGCCCGCCAGCGGCACGATGCGCAGGTCCGCCCCGCCGAAATGGAACAGGGTCATGGCCGGCACCACCGCCACGCCCAGCCCGGCGCGGACCAGCCCGGTGACGGTGGCCAGGTGCTCCACCTCGAACAGCGGCGGCGGTGCGTCCGGGCCGAACGCGGCGTCCAGGTGCTTGCGCACGCTGCTGTTGCGCGCCAGCTGGATCAGCGGAAATTTGACGACGTCGCGCAGCCGCACCCGCGCCGCCTGGGCCAGCGGATGGTCGGCGCGGCACACCAGGAAATAGCGGTCGGCGTGCAGGAATTCGCTGTCCAGGTCGCTCATGTCCGGCCGCCGCGAGGCCACGGCGAAATCCACCTGGCCGTCGCGCACCATGTCCAGGCACGGGTCGAGCAAGGCATCGCGCAGGTCCACCGCAATGCCGGGATGCTGCGCGCGAAACCGGGCCAGCAGGTGCGGCAGCCAGCCCGCCGCCAGCGACGGCAAGGCGGCCAGCGCCACCCGGCCTCGGCGCCGGGCGGCGTGGTCGCGCAGGTCTTCCATCACCAGGTCCATGTCCGCCAGCAGGCGCCGGGCCGAGGCGTCCAGCACCCGGCCTTCGGCGGTCAGCTCCACGTTGCGGGTGTTGCGGTCGAACAGGCGCAGCCCGGCGCTGTCTTCCAGTTGCCGGATGAGGGCGCTGAAGGCCGGCTGCGTGAGGTGGCAGCGCTGGGCGGCGCGGGTGAAGTGCCTTTCGTCGGCCAGGGCCACGAAAGCGCGCAATTGGCGGGCAGACAGATTCATGGCTTTTCTTTATGAATTGATCCGATATTTCTATTTTACTGATGAGCGGGCGCTGCCTATAGTGGGGTCCGGTTTTCCCTGCGCACCGAGCTTGCTGCCCGCCGCGCCTAGCCTGGACCCTTTATGCCTTCCACTCCCCTGCTCATCGGCTGCGCTTCGGGCTTTTCCGGCGACCGCAGCGACGGCGCCGCCGCCGTGGTGCGCACGCTGGCCGCCCGGGGCGGCGGCACGCTGATCTTCGAAACGCTGGCCGAGCGCACGCTGGCGCTGGCCCAACTGGCGCGCAACCAGGACCCGCAGCGCGGCTACGAGCCGCTGCTGGACGATCTGGTCGCCCCCGTGCTGGCCGACTGCCTGCGCCATGGCATCAACATCGTCAGCAACTTCGGGGCCGCCAATCCCGTCGCCGCGGCCCGCCGCATCGCCGAACTGGCCGCCCGCCAGGGCCTGCCCGCCCCGCGTATCGCCGTGATTCACGGCGACGCCCTGGAATCGCCCGCGCAGCGCGACCTGCTGCGCCAGCGGCTGGGTGCGGCGCTGGACGGCGTCGACGTGGTCAGCGCCACCGCCTATCTGGGCGCCACCGAGATCGCGCAGGCCCTGGCCGCGGGCGCGCAGATTGTCGTGGCCGGCCGCGTGGCCGACCCGTCGTTGACGCTGGGGCCGGCGTTGGCGCACTTCGGTTGGGACCTGGCCGATTGGCCGCGCCTGGGCCGCGCCACCATGGCCGGCCACATGCTGGAATGCGGCCTGCAGGTCACCGGCGGCTACTTCTGCGTGCCCGGCCTGAAAGAAGTGCCGGACGTGCATGCGGCCGGCTTTCCCATCGCCGAGATCCAGGCCGACGGCGAATTCGTCATCGGCAAGGCGGATGCCACCGGCGGCGCGGTCGACGCGCGCACGGTCAAGGAACAACTGCTGTACGAAGTGCATGACCCGGCGCGCTACCTGACGCCTGACGTCGTGGCCGATCTTTCAGAGGCCCGGGTGCAGGACCTGGGCGGCGACCGCGTGGCCGTGCGCGGCATCACCGGCCATGCGCGGCCCGACGAATTGAAAGTCAACGTCTGCTATCACGGCGGCTGGCTGGCCGAGGCCGAGATCTCGTATGCCGGCGTGCAGGCCGAAGCGCGCGCCCGGCTGGCTGCCGACATCGTGCAAAAACGCCTGGGCTCGGCCCTGCGCCTGCGCGCCGACCTGATCGGCGCCATCAGCATCCTGGACGACGACGCCGGCACATTACGCGGCGCGCAAGCCGACGGCCACGGCCGCGACGTGCGCCTGCGCATGGCCGGCGAACACGCCGACCGCGCGGTGGCCGAACGCGTGCTGCGAGAAGTCACCGCGCTGTACACCTGCGGCCCGGCCGGCGGCGGCGGTGTGCGCACCGCGCTGCGTCCGCGCCTGAACATGGTGTCCTGCACCATCCCCCGTGACGCCGTGCACAGCGGCTGGCGCTTCCTGGAAGAGATCGCACAATGAACCCTGCCACCGCATCCGGGGCGGCTGCGCCCCAAGCCGACTCCCCCGTGGCCGTTCCCCGGGTGGCCGTATCCCTGTACCGCCTGGGCCACAGCCGTTCCGGCGACAAAGGCGACATCTCCAATCTGAGCCTCATCGCCTGGGACCCCGAGTGCTACGCCGTGCTGGCCGAGCAGGTGACCGAGGCCCGCGTGGCCGCCTGGTTCGCCTACCGCCACCCGGTGCGCGTCACCCGTTACCTCTTGCCCACCCTGCACGCCATGAACTTCGTGCTGGAAGGCGTGCTGGACGGCGGCGTCAACGACGCGCTGAACCTGGACGCCCACGGCAAGAGCCTGTCTTTCCGCCTGCTGGACATGACGGTCCGGGTCAGCCCCGCGCTGGCCGACCGGCTGCCCGACATTCCGGGCGACCGCCCCGCCCCCGCCTGACCCGTTTGACCCCCCGATAAAAAAACACACCCAGGAGACAACACCATGCGCTTTACCCTCAAGAGCCGGCTGGCCCTGCTGCTGACGGCCCTGCCGCTGACCGCCATGGCCCAGACCTTTCCGGCCAAGCCCATCACCTTCATCGTGCCCTTTGCCGCCGGCAGCGCCACCGACCAGATCGGCCGCGCCATCGGCCAGGGCGTCACCGAGCAGACCGGCCAGGCGGTGGTCATCGAGAACAAGCCCGGCGCCAGCGCCATGATCGGCGCAGCCACCGCGGCCCGCGCCGCCCCCGACGGCTACACGGTGCTGATCACCACCAACACCACCCATGCCGCCAACGAACACCTGTACAAGACGCTGACGTATCACCCGGTCAAGGACTACGCCCCGATCTCGCTGTTGGGCAAGGGCGGCCAGATCATGGTGGTCAACCCCGGCTCGCCCGCCAGGACGGTGGGCGACTTCCTGGCGCAGGCGCGCCAGTCGCCGGGCAAGCTGAGTTTCGGCAGCGGCAGTTCCAGCAGCCGCATCGCGGGCGAACTGCTGCAGCAGATGGCGGGCGTGCAACTGCTGCACGTGCCCTACAAGAGCAACCCGCTGGCCGTGACCGACCTGCTCGGCGGACAGATCGACATGATGATCACCGACACCGCCACCGGCCTGCCCCAGGTCAAGTCAGGCAAGCTGCGGGCGCTGGGCGTCACGGGCCTGACGCGTTCGCCGCTGGCGCCGGACGTGCCCACCATCGCCGAATCCGGCGTGCCGGGCTACGAGATGGGCTACTGGTTCGCGGCCTATGCGCCGGCCGGCACGCCGCCCGACGTGGTCAAGCGCCTGAACGAATTGCTGGTCAAGGCCACCCAGAGCGCGCCGGCCAGGCAGTTCTATGCCCAGACCGGCACCGACCCGGCCTCGTCCACGCCGGACGAGCTGGCGCAGTTCCAGCAGGCCGAATCGAAGAAGTGGGGCGACATCATCAAGAAGGCCGGCATCCAGCCGGAATGAGCCGGCAGGCCCCTGCCCCCAAATCAAAAGCCCCGTCGTGCAATGCAGGACGGGGCTTTTTTTCACGCGAGCGGCAGGCGCCGCCGGCGGCTTATTTGTCGACGAAGGCGCGTTCCACCACGTAGTCGCCCGGCTGGCCCACGCCCGGCGACACCACGAAACCGCGCTTGTCCAGCATGGCGCTGATGTCGGCCAGCATATGCGGGCTACCGCAGATCATGGCGCGGTCGGTTTCGGGGTTGATCGGGGGAATGCCGATGTCGGCGCACAGCTTGCCGTTTTCCATCAGCTCGGTAATGCGGCCCTGGTTGCGGAACGGTTCGCGCGTGACGGTCGGGTAGTAGACCAGCTTCTCGCGCACCACGTCGCCGAAGAACTCGTTGTTGGGCAGTTCCTTTTCGATGAAGTCGGCGTAGGCCAGCTCGCTGACCCAACGCACGCCGTGCACCAGGATGACCTTGTCGAAGCGTTCGTAGACGTCCGGGTCCTTGATGATGCTCATGAAAGGCGCCAGGCCGGTGCCCGTGCCGAACAGGAACAGGTGCTTGCCCGGCTTGAGGTCGTCGACCACCAGCGTGCCCACCGGCTTGCGGCTGACCAGGATGGTGTCGCCTTCCTTCAGATGCTGCAGGCGCGAGGTCAGCGGACCGTTCTGCACCTTGATGCTGAGGAATTCGAGGTTTTCTTCGTAGTTGGCGCTGGCGATGCTGTAAGCCCGCAGCAGGGGCTTGCCTTCGACTTCCAGGCCGATCATGACGAAGTGGCCGTTGTGGAACCGCAAGGCCGCGTCACGCGTCGTGGTAAAGGAAAACAGGGTGTCGTTCCAGTGGTGCACGCTAAGCACGCGCTCGGTGTTGAAAGCAGCCATGTCGTATCTAGTAAGAGCGGAACAAGGAGCAGGCCATCGAACCGGACTTGCACCGCAAGGTCAGACCGCGCCGCACAAAAGACGCGGCCGGTATTAGGGTTGACCCTATTCTACAGGGTCTCGATGATAATTGCTCTCATTATTCCGTAATACCCTTATGCCGTATTGATGGGGATCAAGGGCGGGATTGCACGGCTTACGAACAGTTGAATGGCTTAAAACTTCCTGTTATTGTCCCGTTCTCACTTGATAATCATTTTCGTTAGCAGACCGCTTTGCAAGGCGGCAACGCCATCCATCCGTTGGCTTTGACCGCCGCATCCCTTGCCGGAGTTCCTTCATGTCTATGCGTCCCCAATTGAAAACGCTGCTGCGCACCCTGGCCCTGGCCGGTGCCGCCGCGTTTGCCGTCCCGGCCCACGCCGCCGAGGAAGTCAGCCTGTACACCACGCGTGAACCCAAGCTGATCCAGCCGCTGCTGGACGCCTTCACCAAGGAAAGCGGCATCAAGGTCAACACCGTCTTCGTGAAAGACGGCCTGCTCGAGCGCGTCAAGGCCGAAGGCGCCAAGTCGCCCGCCGACGTGCTGATGACGGTGGACATCGGCAACCTGCTCGACCTGGTCGACGGCGGCGTGACGCAATCGATCAAGTCGCAGACGCTGGAATCGGTCATTCCTGCCAACCTGCGCGGCGCCGACGGCAAGTGGTTCGCCCTGTCGCTGCGCGACCGCGTGCTGTACGTCGAAAAAGACCTGAAGCTGGACAGCTTCCGCTACGAAGACCTGGCCGATCCCAAATGGAAGGGCAAGGTCTGCATCCGTTCGGGCCAGCACCCCTACAACACCGCCATGGTCGCTTCGATGATCGCCCATGACGGCGCCGAAGCCACCGAAAAATGGCTGCGCGGCGTCAAGGCCAACCTGGCCCGCAAGGCCGCCGGCGGCGACCGCGACGTGGCGCGCGACATCCTGGGCGGCATCTGCGACATCGGCCTGGCCAATGCCTACTACGTCGGCCACATGAAGAACGCCGAAGCCGGCACCGACGCCCGCAAGTGGGGCGACGCCATCAAGGTGATCCGCCCGACCTTCGCCAACAGCAAGAGCGGCGGCACCCACGTGAACGTCAGCGGCGCCGCCGTGGCCGCCAACGCGCCCAACAAGGCCAACGCCGTCAAGCTGCTGGACTTCCTGGTGTCCGAGCCCGCCCAGGCGCTGTACGCCCAGGCCAACTACGAATACCCGGTCCGCAAGGGCGTCAAGCTCGACCCCGTGATCGCCAGCTTTGGCGAACTGAAGGTCGATCCCCTGCCCCTGACCGAGATCGCCAAGTTCCGCAAGCAAGCCAGCGAACTGGTGGACAAGGTCGGTTTCGACAACTAAAACG
>NZ_JCBANA010000116.1:0-11453 GCF_059760725.1 Achromobacter sp. 1014246743 | reverse complement strand
GCATTGCGGTGCCGGTGGCGCTTGGGCCTTCGGGCAGGCTGACTCATCCTGACCTGGGTTAGGGTGAGCGGACTGAGAGTGGAGCTAGGGAGGTGGCCGCTTTTTTCGCGTCTGTGGCCGGGTAAGACGCCCAGTCCGCTCAATGCAACCGCGGTCCGCCAAACCGGGGCATGGCCGCCGGTCCGGCGGGTCCGGCTTTTCCACGGCGCGCACCATGCACGCGCCGTCGATGCGCCGGACCGCGAGGCGTCGCTTAGAAGCGGTGACGCACGCCCACCAGGCCGACCGTGCTCTTCACACCGTCGATGAAGGCGAAGTTCGTGGCGTACGAACCCAGCGCGTACAGGTTGGTGCGCTTGGACAGGTTGTAGGTGTAGCCGATGCTGTAGATGTTCATCGTGGCATCGTCACCGGTCAGCGCCGTGTTGTTGGCGTCAGCACGCTGCCACGAGGCCAGGATGCTGCTTGCGCCACCGATCGGGGCCGACAGGCCAACCAGGTACGAGTTCGACTTGAAGTCCTTGGCCACGACGTTGCTGCCGAAGCTCTTGGCCGTGGCCGACCCGCTGCCGAAGGCGTTGATGGCCTGGCCGGTGAACCAGCCGTCACGCGTCTGGCCGTAGGCCAAAGCCAGCTTGACCACTTCGAAGTCGTACGAACCGCCGATGATCCACTGCTTGGGCGACGCATCCTCGCTGCCGGCAACCTGGTTGGCCAGGTTCAGTTGGTCGTACGACAGGGCCACGTTCAGCGGGCCATTCACATAGCGCACGCCGGCCGTGATGGCACGGGTGTTGTCGGCGGTCTTGAAGCCGGTCTGGGCGGCGGTGGTGTCAGCCACGTTGAACGAGT
This sequence comes from Achromobacter sp. 1014246743, assembly GCF_059760725.1. Taxonomy (NCBI): domain Bacteria; kingdom Pseudomonadati; phylum Pseudomonadota; class Betaproteobacteria; order Burkholderiales; family Alcaligenaceae; genus Achromobacter; species Achromobacter sp. 1014246743. The sequence goes on along the minus strand of NZ_JCBANA010000116.1, from coordinate 10,601 downwards.
AGCCCAGGCCGACCTGGAAGCCGCTGAACGACGGGGTCGAGTACTGCACCATGTTGTCGTGACGGACCGTGTTGGCCGCGCCAAAGGCCGCGCCGACGTTGGCCTGGCCGTAGCTGGCGCCGAACGGATCGATCGCGCCGAAGTACTTCGAGGCGATGTTGGTCTGGCGGCCGAATTCCAGCAGGCCCCAGGAATCGCTCTTCAAGCCGACGGTGGCTTGGCGGCCGAACAGGCGGCTGCTCTGGCCCGACTGGCCGTTGGCCGAATTGAAGCCGCTTTCCAGCGTGAAGACGGCGCTCAGGCCATCGCCCAGGTCTTCGGCGCCACGCAGGCCCCAACGCGAGCCGCTGGACACGCCGTTGGTCATGCCGACCTTCGACTCCTTGTAGCCATCATTGCCCTTGATGCGCTGGAAGCCCACGCCGGTGTCGATCAAGCCGTACAGAGTCACCGAGGTCTCGGCGTGCGCAACGCCGGACAGCGCGGCGAACAGGGCGGTGACGAACAAAGTCTTTTTCATTACAGATTCCCGTTGATTGAACAGACATGCGCTTGCGGGCGCCCCGCAACACCAGCGGCAACGCCGCGCATGACAGGAACGGATTCTAGGAACGCCATGTGTCAGTTTTCGGGACACAAGCGGAAACAGTCCGGGCGCAATGGAATATGCAGGAATTTGTGGCACAAGGCCGACAGGCAAGAAGACGTCGCACCATGCGCTTAAGCCTGTCATGCCGGTGTGCTACTACGGAGGGGATAACAATCCTCCAAGCCATAATTCGGCCGACAAAAAAAGGAAAGCCCGCAATGGCGGGCCTGCAAACACAGAAACTTGGGCCGATACGCTGTCAGAAGAGATCGCTATGTGTTCCCAAGCGAACCAGCTTGAGAACATCTGGATCACGCTTATAAATTAAGACCAAGTCATTGCGAACATGACAATCGCGATAGCCCTTGTACTCTCCTGCCAACGGATGGTCGCGGTACCAAGCATCTAAGATTGCGCCTCGGCACAAGGTCGTGAGCACAGCACGCAGTCTATTTGCAGTCTCGCACTAGGCCCGTGCACGCCTGCGCTTAAGCGCTTCAGATCTCGTTCGAACTGCTTCGACACCTCGATTTTTCTCGCCATTCACGCCATCCTGGAACATAGCGTCCACGCTGGCATATTGCTTACCCTGACCGCTTTCAAGCTCTTCAATAGCAGCTCGAGTTGTTCGATTCGGAAGCTCCACTGCAAAAGGCAATCTTCCTTCCGCAGCCACCCGGGTCATCAGCAAACGAATCGCTGTAGAAACATTGAGTCCCATAGCATCCAGCACGCGCGTAGCGCGTTCTTTCGTCTCGTTGTCAATTCGGGCACGAATATAAGTGCCAGCAGTGGACATGGGTTTCTCCCCGTAGCGGGCGTTTTGGCTATCAGGACTACATTGTGGTCACAATGAAGCCACCGGACAACTCGGGAGGATTGATCTGACCATCAATACTTTCGTCAGATCCATCAAACTACATCGGTCCTCGTACCGTTACCTAAGGGGGCCGCAGAATCAGAAGAATCCGACGAAGACCCTGTCAGAAGTTTGGTCACGAAAGCAACATCCACCCCAATCCCCACCGCCGCAAAGCACGAAAAACGCATGTCACATGCAGCCCGCATGCCTCGTGCCGATGAGGTGTCGAAGACGACGCTCACGCAAGGAAGCAAAACCAGATGTGATGTTTTTGCCGCCCTTTTCCCCATCTGTCTCAATCTTCCCGCCAATTTGTCTCATCCCGCCGCACGCGTGGTTCTACGCGCGATACCCCGGTGTAAATTCTGCCGCACATTCAGGTCGGGCCGCGCCAGGCCGCATTGAATGACTTCCCGCAGACACTGATTTCACCGACGGTACAGGCCGAACATGCGCTCGAGAATTTCCAAGACGGCAACCCTTTTTGCGCTGGCCCTGGCCGGCATGAACGCCGGGGTCGCTGCCGCGCAGGACGCGCCCGGCCCCAAGGTCACCGATCCGCACTTCCAGCTGGCGGCAGGCTACATCCCGCCCAAGGAACTGCCCGACAGCCTGGAACTGCTCGGCCCCCCGCCCGCCAAGGGCAGCGCCGCGCTGGCCCGCGACGAAGAAGCCCGCGCCGCCACCATCCCCCTGCGCGGCAAGGCGCGCGCCGGCCTGGCAAAGCTGGATGCCGATCTGCAGTTTCCGCAACCCGCCGCGAATTTCTCGTGCGCCATGGGCATCGACATCAGCGAGACCACCACGCCGCGCCTGTTCGTCCTGATGCAGCGCGTGCTGACCGACGCCGGCCTGTCCACCTACGGCGTCAAGAACACCTACAACCGCACCCGGCCCTTCGTCGTCCACAACGAAGGCACCTGCTTTGCCGAACAGGAACCGCTGCTGCGCAACGATGGCTCCTATCCGTCCGGCCACACGGCCGCGGGCTGGGCCTGGGCGCTGGTGCTGGCCGAACTCAATCCTGAGAGAACCGACGCGCTGCTGCGCCGCGGCCTGGAATTCGGCCAAAGCCGTGTCGTCTGCAATGCGCACTGGCAAAGCGACGTCGACGCCGGCCGCACGATGGGCGCGGCCACGGTGGCCAAGCTGCACACCAACGCCGAATTCCTGGCCGACATGGCAGCCGCCCGCCAGGAAGTGCTGGCGGCCAAGGCCACGGGCGCCGCGCCCAAGCAGAACTGCGGCCTGGAAGACGCCGTCCTGTCCGCGCGCTGACCCGCGCATTGCCACGCCTCTACAGCTACTGCTTCATCGGGAAATCATGCGGTCTTTCGCCCCCAGCTTGATCCTCGCCACCGCGCTGGCCGGTCTGTCCGGCGCGGCCTGCGCCGACAACCCACTGCCCATCAGCCCGCTGCTGAAAGACAACGCCGGCGACGGCGACAGCTGGCGCGTCAGCGCCAGCCCCTACATCTGGGCCGCAGGCCTGAGCGGCAAGGCCGGCCAGCTCGGCCAACCCGCACTCAAGATCGATTCCAGCTTCAGCAAGATCTTCAGCGAGCTGGACCTGGCGTTCATGGGCGCCATCGAGGCACGACGCCAGCGCGTCAGCCTGCTGGGCGACGTCATGTACAGCCGGCTCTCGGGCAGCGGCAAGAACCGTATCGGCGTGCTCAGCAAGGAAGTCGACATCACGTCCAAATCGTTTTCCGGCTTTTTGGGGGCAGGCTACAGCGTGGCCGAATCCGACCGCGGCCATCTGGACGTCGTCGGCGGCGGGCGGCTCTGGTACGCCAGCACCAAGATCTCGCTCAAAGGCGGGCTGCTGGATGGCAAGGGCCAACGAGACAGCGCGACGTGGGTCGATGCCGTCGTCGGCCTGCGCGGACGCTACATGCTGGACGACAGCTGGTTCGTGACCGGCTGGGGCATCGTCGGCGCGGGCCAGGCGCGGCTCGACTGGGATGCCACCGCGGCGTTCGGCTACCAGTTCAAGAACAACTTTTCGGCCGTGCTGGGCTATCGCGCGCTGGGCGTGAACTACAACCGCAACGGTTTCATCTACAACGTCGTGCAGCAGGGTCCCATCATGGGGCTGGCCTATCGCTTCTGACCGCTGTCGTACGCGGCGAAATGATGCGACAGCTGGGGCGCGCCGCCAGTGATCGACGCGGGCCAGCTTTCGAGATCGCGCGCCTCGTCCGGCGTCATGCCGAAGCGGGCGATGAACGCCTTGCGGAACTTGCCCGTGTCTGAAAAACCCAGGTCGGCCGCAATCCGCACCGGCGGTTGCGCCGCATTGCGTGGATCGACCAGTGCGGCGTAGGCCGCGTCCAGGCGCTTGCTTTTGATCACGTGGGCAATGCCGCCCAGGTCGGCGAACGCGCGGTACAGGTGCGCGCGCGACACGCTGAAGCGCTGCATCAGCAGTTCGGGCCCCAGCGTCGGGTCCGCCAGGTGGCGATCGATGAACGCCAGGGTGCGCGCGCGCAGGGCTCGCCCCAGTACGGACTGCGGCTCGTCCTGCGCCGGGCCGGCCCCTGCCAGGCCCGCTGACAGCAGCGTCATCAGTGCATCCTGCACCGCCACGTCCTCGCTGGCGGACAGATCCGCCGACACGGCATGCAGGCCTTGAAGATAGTCCACCAGCAGACGCGTGATGGGCAGCTGCGGGTCCAGCGCGAAACCGTGCAGATCGCGGGCGCCCAGCAGCTTGTCGATGCTGGCGCGCGGCACCGTCGTGGCCAGCCGCACGCCCGCGTCCACCTCGCAAGCGTAGGGCCGCGACAGATCAATGATGCAGATCCCGCCCGGCGCCGCCACCGCGTCGCGCCCGGCAAAGTCGCCACGGATCGAGCCCGCCACCAGCACGTGCACGAGGTAGTGATCGATGGGACTGCGGGCGATCGTCCAGCGGTCGCGCTTGTAGCGCTGGGCATTGAAGGCCGTGGATCCCAGCGTCAAGCCCGCCACGGTGCGGATACGCATCGTGCCTTCCAGCGTCGCGCCCTTCTCATCGGCCATCGGCGCGGTTTCGCAGAACGGCCGCGTGACCTCGCGCCAATATTCGTTGCGAAGCGCGGGCTCTACTGCGTCCGTGGAAATAAGGATATCCGTGGAGGCCATGATGAGGTCTTATTCATAGGGAACGATCAGGCGCAGGATAACCGACGCAGGGGGATTTTCCCCCAACAAGTTTGATCGTCCAGCCGCCACGCCTGGTTTGAGCGTGAATTCCGATCGGTTAACATCGCATTTCGCGAGCGCATTCGCGCTTGCCCCCCCACCAGGACGACCTGGCCGGCGTGTCATTCCTAGGGACGACCCTGTCATCTTTCACGGAAAGAACAGCGATGCCCGTCCCCTCCTCTTCTGCACATGCCCCTCGCATCCCCAAGGCCACCTGGTTCAAGCTCGGCTGGGCCTGGCTGGTCGTGATTGCCTTCACCGTCTACGGCGGCGCGTGGCTCGCGCAGCCGCTGACGCCGGTCGCCGCGATGGTCTGCTTCGCCGTCCTGTTCTTCACCATCATCGCGGCATCCTTTGGCGTGGTTCACGAAGCGGACCTGCTGGCCCACAAGCTGGGCGAACCCTACGGCACGCTGATCCTGACCCTGTCCATCGTCTCGATCGAAGTCATCCTGATCGCGTCGATGCTGCTGGGCCCGGGCGAATTCCCCACCATCGGCCGCGACTCGATCTTCGCGGTGATGATGATCATCCTGAACCTCGTCATGGGGCTCTGCCTGGTCGTGGGCGGCCTGAAACACGGCGAACAGGAATACAACGCGCAGGGCGCCAACGCCTATCTGACGATGATCGTGCTGCTGACCGGCACCGCGCTCGTGCTGCCCAATTACCTGTCGGGCGCCGGCGAATTCACGACCTTGCAGGCCTGGACGATTGCCGCCATCACGGCCGGCCTGTATGCGGTGTTCCTGTGGCTGCAGATGGGCCGTGAAAAGCGGCTGTTCATCCAGCCCACCGCAGGGCAGATGGCCGTGGCGGCCGGCAACGCAACCCTCCCGGCCAACGCGCCGACCACCGAATCGGGCGACAACACCTCGATCTGGCGCAGCAGCGCGCTGCTGCTGGGCATGATCATCCCGATCGTGCTGCTGGCGCACCACCTGGCCAGCGTCATCGACTACGGCGTGGTCACGGCCGGCGCGCCCATTGCCGTCAGCGGCGTACTGATCGCCATCATTGTGTTCACGCCGGAATCGCTCACCGCCATCAAGGCCGCGCGCAGCAATGAAATGCAGCGCTCTATCAACCTGTGCCTGGGCGCCTTCGTGTCGACGGTCGGCCTGACCGTCCCCGCCGTGCTCGTCATCGGCCTGGTGACCGGCAAACAGGTCGTCATGGGCATCTCGATGCTGGAAACCGTATTGCTGGGGTTGACGGTGTTGCTCGGCATGCTGTCGTTCAATGGCCAGCGGACTTCCGTCATGCAGGGCGCGATGCACCTGGCATTGTTTGCGGTGTACGGCTTCTTGTTATTCAACCCCTGACGCGGAATCGCTGACGTTGAACGCGCGCCCGATATTCGTCATGGCAACGAACCGCCAGCTTCAGTATTGCGACGACCAGGCAGCATGCATCGGCCACGGCATATTCGAGGCTGGCTCGAAGGCGGCAAAGACAGGGCTTGAATAAAGCTGGAAGGGGGACTTCAAGGGAGGGGGGTAAAGCGCAGCGGTGGCGCGCCCGACAGGAATCGAACCTGTATCAAGAGCTTCGGAAACTCTCATTCTATCCATTGAACTACGGGCGCAGCGCAAGGAGGCGGTATTGTACCTAGTTTTGCGCAATCTGCATGAAGCAGATCAAACCCTAGGGAAAACTCCGCGAAAACCCGTGTCCGGGGGTTGGACGTGTGTCCATGACACCGTTATATAATCCAGCGTTTGCTTGCAAGGCGGTCTGCTTTTGCCGCCCTTTGTGCAGTACTGATTTTCTGTTGCCGCCGCCAGGCGCCCCCGGTACCCGTTAGCAGGATTTGGTCATGAGCAACGAGCAGGAACACATAGAAGAGCACTCCTCCCCCATCAAGACCCCGAAGCAACTGGTCGTCACCATCGTCCTATCCTTCGTGGTGCCCATCGCGATCATCATCCTGTTGGTGAATCTGGTCGTATCAGGCACCAAGGTAGGCGCCGGCTCGGACACCCTGTCCAACGAAGCCGTCACCAAACGCATTGCCCCGGTCGCCGGTTTCTCGCTGGTCGACGCCAACGCCCCCAAGGTCTTCAAGACGGGCGAACAAGTCTTTGCGGCCGTCTGTACGGCCTGTCATACCGCCGGCGTGGCGGGTGCTCCCAAGATCGGCGACAACGCCGCCTGGGCACCCTTCATCAAGTCCGGTTTTGACGCCATGATGAACGTGGCCCTGCACGGCAAGGGCGGCATGCCGGCCAAGGGTGGCAACCCCACGCTGTCCGACTACGAAGTCGCTCGCGCCGTGGTCTACATGGCCAACAAGTCCGGCGGCTCGCTGCCCGAACCGGCCGCCCCCGCGGAAGAAGGCGCCAAGAAGGAAGCCGACGCCACGCCCGCCGCAGCGCCCGCTGCAGCGGCCCCCGCCGCGGCTGCCCCTGCGGCGGCGGCTCCGGCTCCGGCTCCGGCTCCGGCCCCTGCTGCTGCTGCGGCTGCTGCCGCACCGGCCCCCGCGCAGGCCACTGCCGCCGTCAATCCGGCCGGCGAAAAGCTCTACAAGAGCGTCTGTTTCGCCTGTCACGCCACCGGCGTGGCCAATGCGCCCAAGTTCGGCGACAAGGCCGCCTGGGACCCTTACATCAAGACCGGCATGGACGCGATGGTCAAGGTCGCCATGCAAGGCAAGCCGCCGATGCCCCCCAAGGGCGGCGCGGCCAACGCCTCGGAAGACGACATCCGCGCGGCCGTGCAGTACATGGTGGACGCCGCCAAGTAAGGCCACATCCCGGCCACGTCGCGTGTGCCGCGGCGCACGCAAGCCGCCAGGCACACCACGCCCCCGCAAGAAAAAGCCCTTCGAGAAATCGAAGGGCTTTTTACATGGCGCACAGCCAGACGGGGATCAGTCGGCGGCGGATGCCTTCAACAACGACATGCCCAGCTGCACGCGGCGCTGCAGCCACAGGCTGGGGCGATAGCGCGGGTCACCCGTGACGCGCTGCATGCTCTTGAGGATTTCCAGGATGCGCTCGGCGCCCAGGGCATCGCCCAGCGCCAGCGGGCCCACCGGATAGCCCAGGCCGAGCGTCACGGCACGGTCGATGTCCTCGGGCGTGGCGATCTGCTGCTGTGCGATGTCGGCCGCGATGTTGACGATCATGGCCACGATGCGCTGGGCCACGAAGCCCGGCGAATCCTGGATCACCGACACCGGCACGCCATCGCCTGCCAGCAGCGCGTGGGCGGCATCGCGCCATTTGTCCTGCGTGGCCGGCGACACCATGATGCTGCGGCGGCGCGCCGTGTCAAAGGCCTGCAGCGTATCCAGGCCCACGGTGCGCGAGGCATCCAGGCCTTGTGCCGAAACGGTCGTGGACACGTCTTCGCCAAAGGGCGTGACGATGATGAGCGCATCCGATGCCGGCGATGCGCCGGACACCAGCGGCGCGCCCAGCTTTTCCAGCAGTGCCGTGGCGCGCGCATAGCCTTCGGGATGCTTGGGGCTGATCCAGACCTTCAGGCCCTGCGGCAACGCCGGCACGGGCGGCTCGGCGGGCACCTGCTTCTGGCCGTCGACATACGTATAGAAGCCCTCGCCGGCCTTGCGGCCGATCAGCCCGCCGGCCAGGCGCACGGTGGTGATGGGCGACGGACGAAAGCGCGGCTCGTCGAAGAACTGGCGATAGATCGATTCCATCACCGGGTGCGAGACGTCCAGCGCAGTCAGGTCCAGCAGTTCGAACGGCCCCATGCGAAAGCCGGCCTGCTCGCGCATGATGGCATCCACCTGCGCAAAGGTCGCCACCGATTCCTGCGCCACACGCAGGCCTTCGGTGTTCATGCCGCGGCCCGCATGGTTGACGATGAAGCCGGGCATGTCCTTGGCGCGCACGGGCGTGTGGCCCATGCGACGCGCCAGTTCGGCCAGCGCATCGCCGGTTTCGGGCGCGCTGCGCAGGCCGTCGATCACCTCGACCACCTTCATCAGCGCCACCGGGTTGAAGAAGTGATAGCCGGCCACGCGCTGCGGCCGCTTGCACGCCGCGGCGATGGCGGTGATGGACAGCGACGACGTGTTCGACGCCAGGATGCAGTCATCGGCCACCACGCCTTCCAGCGCGGCGAACAGGTCACGCTTGACGTCCAGGCGCTCGACAATGGCCTCGACCACCAGCTGGCACTGCGACATGTCGGTCAGCGCCGTGGCCGACTCGACACGATCCTGTGCGGCCTGCGCCTCGGCGGCCGACAGCTTGCCCTTCTGGGCCAGCTTGTCCCAGGTCTGGCGCAACGATTCGCGCGCCGCCGCCACCGCGTCGGCGCTGGTGTCGTACAGGCGCACGCGCAGACCGGCTTGCGCCGCGATCTGGGCAATGCCCCGCCCCATGGCCCCGGCGCCCACGACGCCGATGGTTTGAATCTCCGTCATCAACTCTCTCCTGCCTGTAATGGGAATAGTGTTCGCGCGCCGCGGCGCTTGCCGCCACGCGGCGGCACGCGCCGCGCGGCCATCATGCTCAGGCCTGGCCCTGGGCCAGCGCCTGGATTTCTTCGGCGGACAAGCCCAGCTTTTCAGCCAGCACCTGCGCCGTGTGCTCGCCCAGCATGGGCGGCGGGCGCCGGTATTGCACCGGGCTGCCCGAGAACTTCAGCGGACTGGCCGCCATCGGCACCGTGCCGGCCACCGGATGCGGCAGCTCGCGCTTCATGCCGCGCGCCAGCACCTGCGGATCTTCGTAGACCTGGTCCAGCGTATTGATGGGCCCGGCCGGCACGCCCACGCCTTCCAGCGCCGCCAGCCAGTAATCACGCGCCCCCGTGGCCATGCGCTCGACCAGCAAGGGCACCAGTTCTTCGCGGTTCTTCACGCGCTGCGGGTTGGTGGAAAAACGGGGGTCCGCCGACAGCTCGGGCAAACCAATGGCGCCGCAATAGTTGCGGAACTGGCTGTCGTTGCCCACGGCCACGATGAGGTGGCCATCGCTGGCCGCGAAGACCTGATACGGCACCAGGTTCTGGTGCGCATTGCCGGCCCGCCGCGGCGCCTTGCCGGACGTCATGAAGTTCAGGTTCTGGTTGGCCATCATGGCCACCTGGCAATCGAGCAGCGCCATGTCGATGTGTTGCCCCAGCCCGCTGACCGAGCGCTCATGCAGCGCCGCCAGAATGCCGACGGTGGAATACATGCCGGTCATCAGATCCGCCACCGCCACGCCCGCCTTCTGCGGCCCGCCCCCGGGCAGATCGTCGCGCTCGCCGGTGATGCTCATCAGCCCGCCCATGCCCTGGATCATGAAGTCATAGCCCGGACGGCTGGCATAAGGCCCGGTCTGGCCAAACCCGGTGATGGAGCAATAGATGAGGCGCGGATTGATTTCCTTGAGGCTGTCGTAATCCAGCCCATATTTGGAAAGCCCGCCGACCTTGAAGTTCTCGACCAGGATGTCGCTCTGCAACGCCAATTGCCGCACCAGCTCGGCCCCACGCGGCGACGCGATGTCGAGCGCGACCGAAAACTTGTTGCGATTGGCAGACAGGTAGTAGGCCGCCTCGCTGGTGTCATTGCCCGCCGCATCCTTGAGATACGGAGGCCCCCAGGCACGCGTGTCATCGCCCGCGCCGGGCCGTTCGATCTTGATGACCTCGGCCCCAAGATCGGCCAAGTTCTGCGTGCACCACGGACCCGCCAACACACGAGTCAAATCCAACACACGCACACCAGTAAGAGGAGCAGGACGTTGCGACATTTTTTATCTATTCGCGGCAAGAGTGATAGGTTAGGAGGGATATTAGCCGGTGGGGGCTTTGTGTGGCTTTTTGGGTGGTCGAGTGGCGGACGATTTGGTTCTTGAGACGCTCTGCGCGGTGTGGGGTGGGGTACGCGGGGCTACGATTGCGGTCCGGAGCCTTCGCTCCGGACTGCCCCGTCCTCATCGTCGTCCAGGCCTTCGGCCTTCCCTTCCGATTCCGTCGGGCGCATCTACACGC
>NZ_JCBANA010000115.1:0-11938 GCF_059760725.1 Achromobacter sp. 1014246743 | reverse complement strand
CTTGCGCGCCGCGGGGAAGCGGATGCCGGGCGCGCGATGCTCATCGCGCCGCCGGGTGGCCCGGCGCCCGCGTCACTCCACGGCCTTGACCATGTCTTCGAGCACCTTCTTGGCGTCGCCAAAGACCATCATGGTGCGGTCCATGTAGAACAGCTCGTTGTCCAGGCCGGCGTAGCCGGAGGCCATCGAGCGCTTGTTCACGATCACCGTGCGGGCCTTGTAGGCTTCCAGGATGGGCATGCCGGCGATCGGCGACTTGGGGTCGTTCTTGGCAGCTGGATTGACCACGTCGTTGGCCCCCAGCACCAGTACTACGTCGGTCTGGCCGAACTCGCTGTTGATGTCTTCCATTTCGAAGACCTGGTCGTAGGGCACTTCGGCCTCGGCCAGCAGCACGTTCATGTGGCCGGGCATGCGGCCGGCGACCGGGTGGATGGCGTACTTGACCGTCACGCCGCGCTCGGTGAGCTTTTCCGCCAGTTCCTTGAGCGCGTGCTGCGCACGGGCCACGGCCAGGCCGTAGCCGGGCACGATGGTCACGCTTTCGGCGTTGGTCATCAGGAACGCGGCGTCGTCGGGGCTGCCCGATTTGACGCTGCGCTGCGCGGTGCTGCCCGCAGCCGCGGCTTCGCCGGCCTGGCCGCCGAAGCCGCCCAGGATCACGTTGAAGAATGACCGGTTCATCGCCTTGCACATGATGTACGAGAGGATGGCGCCCGACGAACCCACCAGCGAGCCGGCGATGATCAGCATCGGGTTGTTCAGCGAGAAGCCGATGCCCGCCGCGGCCCAGCCCGAATAGCTGTTCAGCATCGACACCACCACCGGCATGTCGGCGCCGCCGATGGGGATGATGATCAGCACGCCCAGGACGAAGGCGATCAACGTCATGATGACGAAGGGCGTCCAGGCCTGGGTCAGCATGAACCATACGCCCATGGCCAGCATCAGCACGGCCAGCGCCAGGTTCAGCATGTGCTGGCCCGGGAACACGACCGGCGCCCCCTGGAACAGCCGGAACTTGTACTTGCCGGACAGCTTGCCGAAGGCGATGACGGAACCCGAGAACGTGATGGCGCCGACGAAGGTGCCGATGAACAGCTCGAAGCGGTTGCCGGTGGGAATCAGCGTGCCGGCGGCGACGATGCCGAAGGCGTGGGGCTCGGCCACCACGGCTACCGCGATGGCTACGGCCGCCAGGCCGATCATGCTGTGCATGAAGGCGACCAGTTCGGGCATCTTGGTCATTTCGACGCGCTTGGCCATCAGCGTGCCGATCGATCCGCCCACCAGCAGGCCCAGCAGCACCCAGCCCAGCCCGATGGTGACCGTGCCGGAGCGTGCCAGGCCGACGATGAGGGCGCCGGTGGTCAGCACGGCGATCGCCATGCCGGCCATGCCGAAGGCGTTGCCCAGCCGCGACGTGGTGGGATGCGACAGGCCCTTGAGCGCCTGGATGAAGCACACCGAGGCGATCAGGTACAGCAGCGTGACAAGGTTGAGCGAGATCATTTCGCTTCCTCCTTGGCGGGCTTCCTGTCCTTTTTCTTGAACATCTCCAGCATGCGCCGCGTGACCAGGAAGCCGCCGAACACGTTGACCGCCGCCAGCGCCACGGCAAACACGCCCATGCCGCGGGCCAGTCCGCCTTCGGTCAGCGCGGCCGCCAGCATGGCGCCGACGATGATGATGGCCGAGATGGCGTTGGTGACGGCCATCAGCGGCGTATGCAGCGCCGGGGTGACATTCCAGACGACGTGGTAGCCGACGTAGATGGCCAGCACGAAGATGATGAGATTCATCAGGGTGGGGTTGATCGCTTCCATGCTGTCAGTTCCTCCGCGTCACATTGCCGCCTTCGCATACCAGGCAGGCCGCCACGATTTCATCGTCGCGCTGGATCGCCAGCGCGCCGTCCGCATTGATGATGAGTTTCAGGAAGTCGAGGATGTTGCGGGCGTAGAGCGCCGAGGCATCGGTGGCCACCAGGCCCGGCAGGTTGGTCAGGCCGATGAGGGTCACGCCGTGCTTTTCCACCACCTTGCCTTTCTCGGACAGCGGGCAGTTGCCGCCGCGCTCGACCGCCAGGTCCACCAGCACCGAGCCGGGCTTCATGGCCGCGACCGTGTCCGCGGACACCAGCGTGGGCGCCGGGCGGCCGGGAATCAGCGCGGTCGTGATGACGATGTCGGCCTGCTTGCAGCGTTCGGACACCAGCGCCGCCTGCCGCGCCATCCAGGCCGGCGGCATCGGCCGGGCGTAGCCGCCCACGCCTTGCGCGATCTCGCGCTCTTCGTCGGTTTCGAAAGGCACGTCGATGAACTTGGCGCCCAGCGATTCGACCTGTTCGCGCGCGGCGGGGCGCACGTCGGAGGCCTCGACCACCGCGCCCAGGCGCTTGGCCGTGGCGATGGCCTGCAGGCCGGCCACGCCGGTGCCCAGCACCACGGCGCGGGCGGCCTTGAGCGTGCCGGCCGCGGTCATCATCATGGGGATCAGGCGGCCGTAGTGGTGGGCCGCCAGCAGCACGGCCTTGTAGCCGGCCAGGTTGGCCTGCGACGACAGCACGTCCAGGCTTTGCGCGCGGGTGATGCGCGGGGCGGCTTCCAGCGCGAAGCCGACCAGGCCGGCGCCGGCCATCTGCTGCAGGCCGTCGGCGTCGAACGGATCGAGCATGCCGATGACGACGCTGCCCGATTTCATGTGCGGCAATTCGGCGGGAGAGGGGGCGCGAACCTTCAGGATCAGCTCGGCCCCCAGCGCATCCTGGGCGGTGCCGAGCGTGGCGCCGGCAGCCTCGTAGGCCTCATCGAGATAGCGCGCCGCGCTGCCCGCGCCACGCTCCACGACCACGGTGTGTTTCCCGCCGACGTACTTCTTGACGGTTTCCGGTGTTGCTGCGACACGGGTTTCCCCGTCTCGGGTTTCTTTGGGTATCCCGATGTGCATACGACGCCTCTCCTAAGAAGGTTCGCCGTAGTTATACACTGCCGCGCCTGTGGGCGGCCCGGCCGCCCAAAAGAAAGCCCCATGGGGTTAACCATGGGGCTTTGGGGCTTGCGCCCCGGTCATACCGGCCAGTCTGATGGGCTGCTGGCCGGCACTGGCGCGCAGGCGTCCGGCGTCAGGCCGTCTGCGCGCGAGTCCAGTCGATCAGCGCGGCGGTCAGGTCGCGCAGGTCGGCTTTCAGGCGGCCATAGTTGGCCGACGGACGCAGGCTGACTTCGTCCATGTAGAGCTTGCGGTTGATTTCGATCTGCAGGCTGTGGCGGCCTTCGTCGGGGCGGCCGAACGCGCGCACCAGTTCGACGCCCTTGTAGGGATCGTTCACGGTGACGTTGTAGCCGCGCTCGCGCAGCCACGCGGCGATGAATTCACGGAAGGCCGGATCGCTGGTGCTGCCGTCGCGGTCGCCCAGCACGAAGTCGGGATGGACCAGACCGGGGCGGTCCGTGGCGTAGGCGCCTGCGATGCTGGGCATCGAGTGGCAGTTGATGTGCCAGACCTTGCCGAACTTCTGGTGGGCGCTGTCCAGCACCTGGCCCAGGGCGGCGTGGTAGGGCTTCCAGCAGGCTTCGATGCGGTGCGTGACTTCTTCCACCGTGAGCTTGCGGTCGTACAGCGGGGTGCCGTCGTCGAGCATGCGCCAGATCAGGCCTTTGCCCAGCTTGACCTTGGGCGAGGCATTGACCGGGCCGGGCCAGGGCTGGTCCAGCAGCAGTTGGTCGATTTCGTCGGGAGCGCGATTGGCGTCGATGTAGGCGCGCGGGAAGCCGGCGGCGATCAGGGGCACGCCCATGTCGACGGCGTCGCCCCACAGGTCGTCAACCCAGGTGTCCTCGGCCGTGCGCAGTGCGCCAAAAGCCACCGCGGGCGCGAAGTCGGGCGGGTAGGCGGTGCCGCTGTGCGGGGAGTCCAGCACGAGGGGGGCCGAGGGCGCCGAATTCGGATATTGCTGCGGAAGGTCGAGCCGGTAAGACAGGGGTTGGGAAATTCGCATATAGGGGTGTTGCGTTCGTGAATCGGAGGTCCCCGCCGAACGCCGAAGGCGCGGGGGCGGGGACCGAAGATCGCTTAGTCGATCTTCACGTTGGCTTCTTTGGCGATGCGCTTGTTCTTGGCGATTTCCGCCGAGATCTGCTTGGCAAAGTCAGCCGGGCTGTTGGCGGCAGGTTCGGCGCCCAGCGCTTCCAGGCGCGCCTTGACGTCGGCTTCTGCGCTGACCTTCTGGACGGCGGCGTTCAGCTTGGCCAGGATGGGTTCGGGCAGCTTGGCCGGGGCGACCAGGCCAAACCAGGACGCGTCGTTGACGGCCGGCAGGCCGACTTCGGCGAACGTGGGCACGTCGGGCAGGCTGGCCACGCGCTTGGGTGCGGCGACGGCCATGGCGATCAGGCGGCCGGACTGCACGTGCGGCAGCGTGGACGGCAGGTTGTCATACATGACGTCGACCTGGCCGGCCAGCGCGTCGTTCAGGGCCGGGCCCACGCCGCGGTAGGGCACGTGCATCAGGTCGGTGCCCGAGGCCATCTTGAACAGTTCGCCCATCATGTGCGACACCGAGCCGTTGCCGGCCGAGGCGTACGTCAGCTTGCCCGGCTGGCTCTTGGCCAGCTTGATGAACTCGGCCATGTTCTTGGCCTGCACCTTCGGATTGATGGTCATGATGTTCGGCACGGCCGCCAGGTTCGAGACCGGCGTGAAGTCCTTTTCGCCATCGAACGGCAGGTTCGGGTAGATGGCCGGATTGATGCCGTGCGTGCTGACGGTGGCGATGCCCAGGGTGTAGCCGTCGGGGGCGCTGCTGGCCACGAAGGCGCTGCCGATCGAGCCGCCGGCGCCGCCGCGGTTTTCCACCACGACGGTCTGGCCCAGTTCCTTGCCCAGCTTGTCGGCGAACAGACGGCCGACGATGTCGGTGGTGCCTCCGGGCGGGAACGGCACGATCAGGCGGATCGGCTTGCTCGGGTAGGCATCTTCGGCATGGGCGATGCCCGAGGTCAGCGGCGTGGCCAGGGTCGCGGCAGCGACACACAGGCCCAGGACTACATTACGGCGTTGCATGAATTCCCCTATGAATTGAAACGCGGATGCGCAAAGGCAGACGCAAACAGGAAGATTCTTTCGTGCGGGGGCGGTTTGCGCAAACGAAAGTTTCTCCGTAAGCTATGACTTTTTTTCATGCCTCTTTTGCGGCGGGGTTTCTTTTTGTAACTTCGCTCCAGGCGGACCGGGCATGGGAGTTCTGCTACATGAGACGGTTCTGTCCTTCGCTGACCGACCTGCAGGCGTTCGAAGTGGCCGCCAGGCACAGCAGCTTTACCCGCGCCGCCCAGGAATTGTGCGTGACGCAGGGCGCGGTCAGTAAGCAAGTGAAACATCTGGAGGAGTTCGTCGGGGTCGAACTATTCCTGCGGATCAGGCAAGGCCTGGTTCTGACCGAAGCCGGCCGCAGCTACCTGACCAAGGTGCAGGCGGGGCTGGGGCAGATCGAAGCCGCCACCGTCGAACTGATCGCGCACCAGGGGCAGGGCGGCACGCTCAACCTGACCTGTATGCCGACCTTCGGCGCGCGCTGGCTGATCCCGCGCCTCACGGCGTTCATGCGGCTGCGTCCCGACATCCACGTCGAGTTCCTGCCGCACCGCCAGGGCTACGATTTTTCCACCCCCGAACTCGATGCCGCCGTGCGCTTTGGCGAAGGCATCTGGCCCGGCAGCGGCGCCGACTATATTGTGGGCCGCGAAATCCTGCCGGTCTGCAGCCCGCGCCTGATTCCCGGCGGCTGCAGCGCGCCGGAAGACCTGCTGGCCTATCCGCTGCTGCACCATACGTCGGCCCTGGAAGGTTGGCGCGACTGGTTCGAGCAGGCCGGCTGCGACACCCGCCGCAGCCTGGAAGGGGCGCGCTTTGACCAATATGCGCTGCTGTCGCAGGCGGCCGCCGCCGGCTTCGGCGTGGCACTGATCCCGCGCTGCCTGATCGAGGACGAGCTGCGCGACGGCAAGCTGGCGGTCGCCATCCAGCTGCCGATCCGCGCCCGCATGGGGTATTACCTGTGCTATCCCGACCAGAAGGCCAACCTGCCGACCCTGCAGGCGTTCCGCACCTGGCTGATGGAGGTTTCGCGGGCGGCCGAGCCGCAGCCGCAGGAAGCCGCCAGCCCACAGTAAAATGGCCCCATCATGAGTCAAACATCCACCAAGAAAGGCCGCGTTGTCGTCGGCATGTCCGGCGGGGTCGATTCTTCGGTCACCGCCTGGCTGCTCAAGCAGCAAGGCTACGAGGTCGTCGGCCTGTTCATGAAGAACTGGGAAGACGACGACGATTCCGAATACTGTTCCACCCGGCAAGACCTGCTGGACGCGGCCAGCGTGGCCGACCTGGTGGGCGTGGAATTCGAATACGTCAATTTCGCCGCCGAATACAAAGACCGCGTGTTCGCCGAATTCCTGCGCGAGTATTCCGCCGGGCGCACGCCCAATCCGGACGTGCTCTGCAACGCCGAGATCAAGTTCAAGGCCTTCCTCGACCACGCCATGGCGCTGGGCGCCGAGCACATCGCCACGGGTCACTACGCCCGCGTGCGCGAGGTGCCGGTTGACGGCGGCGGTTCGCAGTTCCAGTTGCTCAAGGCGCTGGACGGCTCGAAAGACCAAAGCTATTTCCTGCACCGGCTGAACCAGGCGCAACTGTCGCGCACGCTGTTCCCGCTGGGTGAGATCCACAAGACCGAAGTGCGCCGCATCGCGCACGAGATCGGCCTGCATAACGCGGCCAAAAAGGACTCCACCGGCATCTGCTTCATCGGCGAGCGCCCCTTCCGCGAATTCCTGAACCGCTATCTGCCTACCGAGCCCGGGCCGATCCTGACGCCCGAGGGCCAGAAGGTCGGGCGCCACGAGGGCCTGTCTTTCTACACGCTGGGCCAGCGCAAGGGGCTGGGCGTGGGCGGCGTGAAAGGCCGCCAGCGCGAAGACGGCACGGCCGAGGCCTGGTACGTGGCGCGCAAGGATCTCGAACGCAACATCCTCTATGTGGTGCAGGGGCATGATCATCCCTGGCTGCTGTCCGGTTCGCTGCGGGCGCAGGATGCCAGCTGGGTGGCCGGGCATCCGCCCGCGGCGGGGGGCTACGGCGCCAAGACGCGCTACCGCCAGGCCGACGCCGCTTGCCGCCTGAGCCAGGCCGACGGCGACGCCTTCGTCCTGGATTTCACCGAACCCCAGTGGGCCGTCACGCCCGGGCAATCGGCCGTGCTTTACGATGGCGATGTCTGCCTGGGCGGTGGCATCATCGTGTAAACGTCACCGGGGCCATGCGGGCCCCGATGCGGCACAGGCAGGTTTCAGCCAGGCCCCGCGGGCGTCGCGCCCCCGGGGCCTGGTACATGGTAGAACGACAAAAAAATCGACAACGAGGAGAGGGATGTGGATGTAACGATGGTGGTGTGCCTGTTGGTGCTGGGTGGCGTGACGGGCTTTCTGGCGGGGTTGCTGGGCATCGGCGGGGGCATGGTGCTGGTGCCGTTCCTGACCATGTTGTTTGCCTGGAAGGGCATGGCGCCCGACCTGGTGGTGCATGCGGCGATTGCCACCTCGATGACCTCGATCCTGTTTACCTCCATTTCCAGCGTCCGGGCGCACCAGCAGAAGGGCACGATCAAGTGGGGCATCGTCTGGGCGATGGCGCCCGGCATCATCATCGGCGGCCTGCTGTCAGGCGGCGCGGTGTTCGCCGCGCTCAGCACCTTCTGGCTGTCGCTGTTCTTTGCGCTGTTCGTCGGCTATTCCGGCTGGAGCATGCTGCGCAACAAGAAGCCCAAGCCCAGCCGCCAGATGCCCGGCGTCGCCGGCACCAGCGCGGCGGGCGCCGGCATCGGCTTCCTGTCGGGGCTGGTGGGAGCAGGCGGGGGTTTCCTGTCGGTGCCCTTCATGGTCTGGTGCAACGTGGCCCTGCACAACGCGGTGTCCACGTCGGCCGCGCTGGGGTTTCCCATTGCGCTCGCCAACAGCGCCGGCTACATCGTGTCGGGGCTGAACGAGGCCGCCAGCCGGCCGGGCATGCTGGGCTTCATCTATTGGCCGGCGCTGTTGGCGCTGGTGTGCACCAGCGTGTTGACGGCGCCGCTGGGCGCGCGCATGGCGCACCGGCTGCCGGTTGCAACCCTGAAGCGGGTGTTCGCGTGCCTGCTGTTCGCGCTGGCGGCATACATGCTGTCCAAGGCCTGGCAAACCTACGCGGCGGGCTAGGCCCTGCTGGATGTCCGGCGCCCCCGGGCGCCAGACGTGAAACCGGCCGCGCGAGGCGGCCGGAGCGGTTCAGGCAAGTGGCGGCAAGGCCGCGTCAGGCTGTCTTGGGAACCGTGTCCACGAACGATTGGCGCTGCGACAGCTTGTCGTACAGGCGCGCCAGGTTGGGCTGGCTGGCACGCCAGTCGAGTTCGGCAAAGCGCAGGTCCAGGTAGCCCAGCGCGCAGCCCACGGCGATATCGGCCAGGCTGTAGTTGATGCCCATGCAGTGGGCGTTGTCGCCCAGGCTCTTGTTCATGGCGTCCAGGCTGGCGCTGATCTTGCCGTACTGGCGTTCGATCCATTCAGGGCTGCGCTGCGCCTCGGGGCGCTGCTTTTCCTTGACGATCGTGACGCAGGCGTCGAGCACGCCATCGGCGATGGCTTCCCAGCATTTGACGGCCGCACGGTCGCGGCCCGGCTGTGGAATCAGGCGGGCAACGGGCGACAGGGTGTCCAGGTACTCGACGATGACGCGCGAGTCGAACAGGGCGCCGCCATCTTCCATGACCAGGCAGGGCACCTTGCCCAGCGGGTTGTACGTTTGGATCTGCGTGTCGGCGGACCAGACGTTTTCGAGTTCAAGCCGGTAATCCAGCTTTTTCTCGGCCATGACGATACGCACTTTGCGCACGTATGGACTGGTAAGCGAGCCGATCAGTTTCATGGATTTACAAGCGGAGTCGGAAAGCGGCCGAAGTATAGCAGGCCGCATGACGGTCAAACCGTCCGCAGGACGGAATCCCGTTCAGTTTGCCACAATGTTGCGCGGCCCTGAATGATAAAATCGCCGGGTTTTCCCATCCGCAGCTTTTTCTTTCCCAGACCATGCAAATCGCCGACCAGCTTAGCCAACTTAATGCCCTTTCGCCACTGGATGGCCGATACGCCTCCCGCGGCGACGCGCTGCGCGGGCTGCTTTCCGAGGCCGGTTTCATGGCCCACCGCGTCGAAGTCGAGGTCGCCTGGCTGGTGGCGCTGTCCGATGCCGGCCTGCCCGAGCTGCCCGCTTTTTCGCAAGCCGCCCGCGACCGCCTGCAGCAACTGGTGCGCGACTTCTCCGAAGCCGACGCCGCCCGCATCAAGGACATCGAACGCGTCACGAACCACGACGTCAAGGCGGTGGAATACTGGCTCAAGGAAAAGGTTGCCGACGACGCCGAACTGGCGCGCGCGGCCGAATTCATCCATTTCGCCTGCACCTCCGAAGACATCAACAACACCTCGCACGCGCTGATGCTGTCGCGCGCCCGCAGCGAAGTGGTGCTGCCGCGCCTGCGTGAAATCGCCGCCAAGCTCAACGACATGGCGGTGGCCCAGGCCGACCAGCCCATGCTGTCGCGCACCCACGGCCAGCCCGCCAGCCCCACCACGCTGGGCAAGGAATTCGCCAACGTCGCCGCGCGCCTGAACCGCGCCATCGCTGCCGTCGAAGCGGTCGAACCGCTGGCCAAGCTCAACGGCGCCACCGGCAACTACAACGCCCACCTGTCGGCCTACCCCGAAATCGACTGGCCCGCCTTCAGCCAGCGCGTGCTGGCCGGCCTGGGCCTGACGCAAAACCGCCACACCATCCAGATCGAACCGCACGACTGGATGTCGGCGCTGTTCGACGCCGTGGTGCGCGCCAACATCATCGTGCTCGACCTGGACCGCGACATCTGGGGCTATGTGGCCCTGGGCTACTTCAAGCAGCGGCTGAAGGACGGCGAAGTGGGCTCGTCCACCATGCCGCACAAGGTCAACCCGATCGACTTCGAAAACTCCGAAGGCAACCTGGGCCTGGCCAACGCCGTGCTGCGTCACCTGTCCGACAAGCTGCCGATCTCCCGCTGGCAGCGCGACCTGACCGATTCCACCGTGCTGCGCAACCTGGGCGTCGGCCTGGGTTATTGCCTGGTGGCGTGGGATGCCTGCATGCGCGGCCTGGGCAAGCTGGAAGTGAACGTGGCGGCCATCGACGCCGATATCGACGCCTGCTGGGAAGTGCTGGCTGAGCCCGTGCAGACGGTCATGCGCCGCTACGGCCTGCCGCAACCCTACGAACAGCTCAAGGCCTTGACGCGCGGCAAGGGCATTACCGAAGAGGCCCTGCGAGAATTCATCCAGGGCCTGGCGCTGCCTGACGAGCCCAAGGCCCGCCTGCTGGCGATGACCCCGCGTTCGTACATCGGTCTGGCTGCGGAGCTGGCCCGGGCGGTATAGTCGCCTTGCCGCGCGCCCGGGCGCGCGGCATTCTTGTTGTCCTCACGGGAGATTGCAATGAAGAAGTTGTCCACGCTCGCTGCGCTGGCCTGTATGACCGTCGGGCCGCTGCTGGCGACGTCCGCCCATGCGCAGTTCGCCAAGCCTGAAGATGCCGTCAAGTACCGCCAGTCGGCCTTGACCCTGATGGCCTCGCACTTTGGCCGCATGACGCCGGTGATCAAGGGCCAGGCGCCTTACGATGCCGCCCAGATCAAGGCCAACGTCGAAGTGCTCAAGACGCTGTCGGCGCTGCCCTGGACCGCCTTTGGCGCCGGCACGGAAGGCGGCGATGCCCGCCCGGAAATCTGGAGCGACGCCGCTGGCTTCAAGCAGAAGCAGCAGGCCTTCCAGGACAACATCGTCAAGCTGTCGGCCGCCGCTGATGCCGGCGACCTGGACAAGCTGCGTGCCGCCTTCGGCGACGTAGGCGCCAGCTGCAAGGCCTGCCACGATTCGTACCGCAAGAAGAAGTAAAGCCGCCTGGCCCCCCGCGCTGCGGGAGGCAGGCAAGCGACAGCCCCTCGGCGGCATGCCGAGGGGCTTTCTTTTTGTGCGATACCTGGAGGGAGGCGGGGCCCTCGCGACCTGGCGGCGGCAGGCTTCCCGTGGGGGCTACGAGAACGACATGTCCGCTGCGATTTCCAGCGACCGGATCCACAGCACCAGCGCGGTGACGCAGGCGCCCAGGATCAACGCGCGCAGCCATACGGCCAATCCATCCTGCGTGGGCGGCGTGCCGGGCGGCACGTCCTTGGGGTCGACATTGCCGGTGACGATGGCACGCACCAGGCGCTTGCGGCGCACCAGGGCGTACCAGGCCACGGCCAGCAGATGCAGCGCGACCAGGCCGATGATGACCCATTCATTGAGCTTGTGCCACGAGGTCAGCAGGCTGGAGGTGGCCTCGCTGACATGGCCGAACAGCGGGCCCTGCGTCATGATGTCGTCGGTCGTGAACAGGCCGCTGACGGCCTGGAACCCGATGACCAGCAGCAGCGCCAGTACCGACAGGGCGCCCAGCGGATTATGGCCGGCAGGCGCGGCGGCGCCCTGGAGGTAGCGCGCCACGGCGCGTGGTCCGCGCACGAACTGCATGAAGCGCGCATAGCGCGGGCCCACGAAGCCCCACAGCACGCGAAAGATGATCAGGCCCAGCGCCGTACAGCCAAAGCGCACATGCCAGTCCATGTACAGTCCGCCCATCTTGACGCTGATGAAGGCGCCGACGATACAGACGACCAGTGCCCAGTGAAAGAGGCGGGGGGGGAGGGCCCCGAAGCGGATTGCCGACCGGGTGGTTTGCATGAAACACGCCCCAAGACCCGTTCCTTATACACAACTGACCCTGCCGGACAAAAGGCCAAGTTTGTGATCACATGGTGTGGCAGCATCTCTCAAAA
>NZ_JCBANA010000114.1:0-12412 GCF_059760725.1 Achromobacter sp. 1014246743 | reverse complement strand
GAGCCTTCGCTCCGGACTGCCCCGTCCTCATCGTCGTCCAGGCCTTCGGCCTTCCCTTCCGATTCCGTCGGGCGCATCTACACGCCCCGCCCTCACCCGCCTGCCCCGTCACGCGCTCTTGATGTGCTTTAGTCGCGGCCGCTGGGACGGTCAGTGTGCTTGACGTGCTAGCCAACATCGGAGGGGGTTGGCGGGGTGGGACGGTGCCCGCCTCGTGCCGGCCGCGCGGGCGGCCTTACGAGGCTTACGCGGTGTCTTGCGGGCGCCGATGCCGCTGCGCGCGGTTGGGGGGCGGGTGATTGCGCGCAGGGGCGTCGGTTCTTTGCCTTAGTCCAGCGACAGGTTCAGCTTTTGGATCACCTGGTCCCAGCGGGCCTTTTCGTCCTGGATGCGGACGGTCAGGGCTTCGGGGGTGGAGGGGGCGGGGGTGAAGTATTGCAGGGCCATCTGCTTGCGGACCGTGTCGCTGTTGATGATGCGGGTCAGTTCGCTGTTCAGGCGGTCGATGATGGGCATCGGGGTTTCGGCGGGAGCCAGGATGGCGTTCCAGGAGATGGCTTCGAAGTCGGGGTAGCCCTGGGCGGCCATGGTGGGGATGCCGGGCAGGGTGTCGCTGGGCTGCAGGCTGGTGACGGCCAGGACTTTGACTTTGCCGTCGCGGGTCTGGGGCATGGCGATGGCGGGGACCATGAAGCCGGCCTGGATGTCGCCGCCGATGATGGCGCTGATGACCTGCGGGAAACCGGCGTAGGGGATGTGCGCCATGTCGATGCCGGCGCGTTCCTTGAACATTTCCATGGCCAGGTGGGCCGAGCTGCCGGGGCCGACGGAGCCGTAGTTCAGCGAGCTGCCGTGTTCCTTGACCATCTTGACGAAGTCCTGGACGTTGTTGACGTTCTTCAGGTTGCCGGGTACGGCCAGGACGTTGGGGCTGGTGCCGACCAGGGTGACGGGTGCCAGGTCATTGAGGGGGTCGTAGCCCAGGGTCTTTTTGTAGAGCGTGGGGGCGGTGACCAGGGGGCCGTTGATGGTGTAGAGCAGGGTGTAGCCGTCGGGCTTGGCCTGGGTGACGATGCGCGTGCCGATGTTGCCGCCGGCGCCGGGCTTGTTGTCGATGACGATGGGCTGCCCCAGCGCCTGGGCCAGCGGTTCCGAGATCGTGCGCGCCAGGATGTCGGGCGATGAGCCGGGCGGGAAGGGCACCACCATATGGATGGGGCGCTCGGGCCAGTCCGCGTGGGCGGCGGCGGGCAGGATGGCCGCCAGGCTCAGGCAAAGGCCGCGCAGCAGGGGGCCGACCCGGAATTTGCGGGTTTGCGTCATGAAGGATGTCTCCTGGGGTGTCGTGCGTCGTGTTGTTCTTGGACGGGAAGGGGCCGGGCGGCGTGCGGGATTCAGCCGCCGCCGTCGCTCTGTTCGTCGCGGGCGTTGCGCGCCAGCAGGGCGGACACTGCGGTCATGGGGGCTACGCCGTCGAACAGCACGGCGCAGACGGCTTCGGTGATCGGCAGTTCGACGTTGATGGCGCGGGCGCGATCCAGGGCGGCGCGGGCGCAGCGCACGCCTTCGGCGGTGATGCCGCTGGCGAGGATGTCGGCCAGTTTGCGGCCGGCGCCGATTTCCAGGCCGACGCGGCGATTGCGCGAGAGTTCGCCCGTGGCGGTCAGCACCAGGTCGCCCAGGCCGGTGAGGCCGGCGAAGGTTTCGGCTTGCGCGCCCAGCGCGACGCCGAAGCGGGTCATTTCAGCCAGGCCGCGGGTGATCAGGGCGGCGCGGGCGTTGGTGCCCAGGGCCAGGCCGTCGCCGATGCCGCAGGCGACGGCGATGACGTTCTTGAGGGCGCCGCCGACTTCCACGCCTACAAGGTCGGTGCTGGCGTAGACACGCAGCGCGGCGCCGTGGAAAGCTTGGGTGGTGGCGGCGCGCAGGGCGGCGTTGTCGCTGGCGACGGTCAGGGCCACGGGCAGCCCTTGGGCGACCTCGCGGGCAAAGGACGGGCCGGACAGCGCGCCGCCAATGGCGCCGGGCAGGGCTTCGCGGATGATTTCGTGGGGCAGCCTGGCCGTGTCGGCTTCGAAGCCTTTGCACGTCCAGACGATGGGGGTGTCCTGCAGGCCCAGTTCGGGCAGGCGGCGCGAGAGTTCAGCGCAGGTGGCGGCCAGGCCGGCCACGGGGACGCCCAGCACGATCAAGGGGGTGGCGCCGGCTTGCTGCAGGCTGCGCAGCGTGGCGTCCAGGTCGGAAGAGATCTCGAGCGACTGGGGCAGGGCGATGCCGGGCAGGTAGCGCGCGTTTTCGCGGCGAGCCGCCATGTCGGCGGCTTGCGCGGGGTTGCGTGCCCACAGTACGGTGGGGTGGCGGCGGCTTGCGGCCGCCGCCAGCGCGGTGCCCCAGCTACCCGCGCCCAGGACGGCGACGCGCAGGCTGGGCGGATTGGGCAGGTTCATGGGGTGCCGCGGCGTGCCTTATTGGCGGGTGGCGCTGGCGGGCAGGATGATGCCCGAGTCGCTGCCATTGCCGTTGGCATTGCTTTGCTGCTGTTGCAGTTCGGCCAGGCGTTGTTCGTACAGGGCCTGGAAGTTGACTTCGGTCAGGTGCAGCGGCGGCATCGAGGTGCGGGTGATCGCGTCGGCGATGTTGGCGCGCAGGTACGGGTACAGCATGGTCGGGCAAACGATGCCCAGCAGCGGGTCGAGTTGCTCTTCGGGGATGTTGGCGGCTTCGAAGATGCCGGCCTGGGTGCCTTCGACCAGGTACACGACCTTGTCGTTGACACGGGTGGTGACGGTGACGGTGACCGTGGTTTCGAACACGGTTTCGGCCAGGCGCTGGCCGCCCACGGTGATGCTCACTTCGACCTGGGGCGCTTCTTGCTCCAGGAAGACGTGAGGCGCGTTCGGCATTTCCAGCGAAAGGTCTTTCAGGTAGACGCGTTGCAGATTGAACGAGGGCGCGTCGTTGCCGCCTTCTTGCTGGGTGTTTTGGTCTTGATCAGCCATGAGTGTTTCCGTTGGTGGAGGGGGCAAAAAGGGGCGATGGGCCAGGGCCGGGGCGCTTAGCCGTTGAGCAAGGGGGCAAGGCCGCCCGAGCGGTCCAGGGCCATCAGGTCGTCGCAACCGCCGACGTGGGTATCGCCGATGAAGATCTGCGGCACGGTGCGACGGCCGGTGCGTTCGATCATGAGATCGCGCTGGCCGGGTTCCCGGTCGATCTGGATGATTTCCAGGTCGGTCACGCCGCGCTGCTCGAGCAGCGCCTTGGCGCGGGCGCAATAGGGACAATAGTCCTTGCTGTACATGACAACTTTATTCATAGGCGCTCCAGGCGGATTCTATCGGTAAGGTGGGGGCGCGGCGCGCCGGTTCAACCCTTCTGGGTGACCGGCAGGCTGGCGGCCAGCCAGGCGCGCATGCCGCCTTCCAGCGGCACGACGTCGGCAAAGCCCTGCGCGCGCAGCTTGGTGGCGGCACGGGCCGAATCGCGGCCATTGTCGCAAACCACGACCAGCGGCTTGTTCTTGGGCAGCGAAGCGATCTTTTGTTCCAGGTCGGCGACCGGCAGGCTGCGGGCCTGGGCGATGTGGCCGGCCTGGAATTGTTCGGTGGGGCGCACGTCGACCCAGACGGCCTGGCGCTGGTTGACCATCTGGATGGCTTCCGTGGTGCTCACGGCCGAGCCGGTACGGCCCTTGCGCAGGGCTGGAATGGCCAGCATGACGCCCGAAACGAGGGCTACGGCGACAATGAAGATGTTGTTTTTATCGAGCAAGAATTGCAGAAGGTCCACGGGGCATCCTGAAGTGCGGCGTCTAGCCTGGTAAAGGCGAACCCTGAAGCGCCGCGCCGGGGAAATCGACGGGTGCGCCGGGGCAAAATCAAGGGCAAAATCGCTCAATTATAAAATGAGCGCATTCCCTCACTTTAACCCGCGTTACAAGCGTGCCAAACCATGCATAAACTCGTCCTCATGCGCCACGGCGAAAGCCAGTGGAATCTTGAAAATCGTTTCACCGGCTGGACCGACGTCGACCTGACCGACACGGGCCGCGAACAGGCCCGCAAGGCGGGCGAACTGCTCAAGAAAGAAGGCTATACCTTCGATCTGGCCTATTCCTCGGTGCTCAAGCGCGCCATCCGTACCCTGTGGATCGCCCTGGACGCCATGGACGCCATGTACACCCCCGTGGGGGTGACCTGGCGCCTGAACGAACGCCACTACGGCGCCCTGCAAGGCCTGAACAAGGCCGAGACCGCCGCCAAGTACGGCGACGAGCAGGTGCTGATCTGGCGCCGTGCCTACGCCATCGCGCCCAACCCGTTGTCGCTGGACGACGAACGCCACCCCCGTTTCGACAGCCGTTACGCCAAGATTCCGGCCGACCAGCTGCCGGCCACCGAGTGTCTGAAAGACACCGTGGAACGCGTGCTGCCATTCTGGAACGATTCCATCGCGCCTGCCATCCGTGCCGGCCGCAAGGTCCTGATCGCCGCCCACGGCAACAGCCTGCGCGCGCTGATCAAGCACCTGGACAACGTCTCGGACGACGACATCGTCAACCTGAACATCCCCACCGGGCAACCGCTGGTGTATGAATTGGATGATGACCTGCGCCCGATCCGCCACTATTATCTGGGCGACGCCGCCGAGATCGAGGCGGCCATGGCCGCGGTCGCGGCCCAAGGCAAGGCTAAGAAGGACTGATATCCATGGTGCGCATGGCGGGGTTGTTGTTGGCGGTCATGCTGGCCGGCGGAGCGCTGTCGGCGCACGCCGCGCCCAACGACCTCGCCGGTCGCCAGTCCGAGGCTGAGAAGCAGCAAGCCCAGCTGCGCGACCGCATCGAGAACCTGCAAAAGGATATCGACACGCGCGAGGCGGCCCGCAAGGAAGCCGCCGACGCGCTGAAGCAGTCCGAATCCGCGATTTCCAAGATCAATTTGCGCCTGAAAGAGCTGGCGGACGCCAACCGCCAGGCCACGGCGGACCTGGCCAGCCTGGAAAAACAGATCACCGCGCAACAGACCGTGCTGGCCAAGCGCCGCGTGGAACTGGCCGACCAGTTGCGCACCCAGTACACCAGCGGCCTGTCGCCCTGGACGGCGCTGCTGTCGGGCGACGATCCCCAGGTACTGGGCCGCAACCTCGGCTATCTCGACTATGTGTCGCAGGCCCGTGCCCGCGCCGTCGACGCGCTGCGGGCCGATATCGACCGGCTGGCGGCCTTGCAGGGCCGGGCCGACGCCCGCCGCGCCGAGATCGAAAAGGGCGTGGCCGAGACCTCCGAACAGAAGGCTGCGCTGGTGGGTCAGCAAAAGGCCCGCGCTACCCTGCTGGCACAACTGGAAGGGCAGATTGCCGCCCAGCGTGCCGAAGCCAACAAGTTGGGGCGCGACGACCAGCGCCTGTCGCGCCTGATCACCGATCTGGACGCGGCCATCGCCAAGCAAATCGAAGAGGCCCGCAAAGCCGAAGAAGCGCGGCGCCGTGCCGAAGAGGTGCGTCGTGCAGAGGAAGCCCGCCGCGCCGAAGAGGCTCGCAAGAAGGCCGAAGCCGACCGCCGCGCGGACGAAGCCCGCAAGAAGGCCGAGGCTGACCGCAAGCTGGCTGCCGACAAGGCCGCGGCGGACAATGCCCGCCGCGACCGTACCGCCCGCGAGGCTCGGGAAGCCGCCGAGGCGCGCGAACAGGTCGAAGCCGCGTCGCGGCAGGCGCGCGGCCCGGTCGCCGTGGCCGACCCCGATGCCGCCGGCTTGCGCCCAGCTGAACAGCGTCAGACGCGCCTGACCGGGCCGGCCGAAGCGCCGCCTCCGGTAAAACCCGCGGAACCACCCAAGAAAGCGGAACCTGTTGAAGAAGAAGCCGCTCCAACCCGTAGTGCATCTACCCAGCCGACTCAGCGCGCCGCGCCGCCGGTGGGCGGTGGCAATGGCTTGCGCCATGGCCTGGCCGCGCCGGTGCGGGGGCAGGTGCAGGGTCGTTTCGGGGTCGATCGCCCGGACGGCGGCGTCTGGCGGGGCGTGGTGCTGCGCGCGCCCGAAGGCACGCCCGTCAAGGTGGTGGCCCCCGGCACGGTGGTCTACGCCGAATGGCTGCGGGGTTTCGGCAACCTCATCATTGTGGATCATGGGCAGCAATACCTGACCGTCTATGCTTACAACCAAAGCCTGCTCAAACGGGTGGGCGATTCCGTCGCGGCAGGGGATACTATTGCTACGGTCGGCGCAACCGGCGGCCAAGTGGAATCCGGCCTATACTTTGAAATTCGCCATCGTGGCGCTCCTGTGGATCCGGCCCAGTGGCTGGCGCAGTAAAGCAGTAAAGGGGCTGGTACAGCCAAACCCTCGCCAAACCCTCCTCGGCGAAAACAAATTCGGGAAGTGTGCATGAGCACTCGCAAGTTTCGCGGTTTCGGTCTGATTGCCATCGGTGCGGTGGCAGGTGTCTTGCTCAGCGTGGGCGTGACGGCTGTCGCCCAGCGCGGTAGCCCCCTGCCATTGGACGAACTCAGGCAACTGAGCAACGTTTTCGCCGCGATCAAGAACAACTACGTCGAATCCGTTGACGACAAGACCCTGATCGACAACGCTATTTCCGGCATGGTGTCGAACCTGGATCCGCACTCCGCCTACCTGGACGCCGACGCATTCCGTGAAATGCAGACGGCCACGCAGGGCGAATTCGGCGGGCTGGGGATCGAGGTCGGCGCCGAAGACGGTTTCGTCAAGGTCATCTCGCCCATCGAAGACACGCCTGCCGCGCGCGCGGGCGTCATGGCCGGCGACCTGATCATCAAGATCGACGACACGCCCACCAAGGGCATGTCGCTGAACGACGCCGTCAAGCTCATGCGCGGCGCGCCCAAGTCGCCCATCACGCTGACCATCATGCGTGCCGACCGGCCCCAGCCGATCGTGCTCAAGATCGTTCGCGACATCATCAAGGTGCGCAGCGTGCGCAGCAAGATGCTGGACAACAACGTCGCCTATGTGCGCATCGCCCAGTTCCAGGAAAAGACCGGTGTCGACCTGGCCAAGCAGCTCAAGGACCTCGGCGCCAAGGAAGCCCCCAAGGGCCTGGTGCTCGACCTGCGCAATGACCCGGGCGGCCTCTTGACCAGCGCCATCGGTGTGTCCGGCGCCTTCCTGCCGTCCGATGCCCTGGTGGTCTCCACCGACGGCCGTACGCCGGATGCCCGCCACAAGTACCTGGCGACTCCGTCGGAATACGCCCGCGGCGAAAGCAACTACCTGTCGGGCCTGCCGGCCTGGACCAAGACCGTGCCGATGGTGGTGCTGGTCAACGTGGGTTCGGCCTCGGCCTCGGAAATCGTGGCCGGTGCGCTGCAAGACCACAAGCGCGCCAAGGTGCTGGGCAACCGTACCTTCGGCAAGGGCTCGGTGCAGGTGATCCTGCCGCTGTCGGAAACGACCGCGGTCAAGCTCACCACGTCGCGCTACTTCACGCCCAGCGGCCGTTCGATCCAGGCGACCGGCATCGAACCCGACTACGTCGTGGCCGATACCGCCGACGGCGATCTGTTCCGCCTGCCGCGCGAAGCCGACCTGCAACGCCACCTGTCCAACCCGGGCACGTCCAACGAAGTGAAGTCCAACGCCGACCAGGACAATGTCGACGTTCCGACCAAGGTGTTCGAGTTCGGCGGCAAGGACGACTTCCAATTGCAGCAGGCGCTGAACCTGCTGGCCGGCAAGCCGGTGCAGAAGGGCACCGCCCGCGCGCAGGCCAAGGCTGATGCCAAGCCCGGCACGGCCGGCGCCCAGCGCATGAAGATCACGCCGACCGGAGTCGAGCCCAGCAAGGACAAATGAACGACGAGCAACTGCTGCGCTACGCCCGCCACATCCTGCTCGACGAGCTGGGTATCGAAGGGCAGGAAAAGCTGCTGGCGGCGCGTGTGCTTATCGTAGGGGCGGGCGGACTGGGTTCGCCTGCCGCGCTCTACCTGGCCACGGCAGGCGTCGGCGACATCACGCTGGCTGACGACGACGTCGTCGAACTCAGCAACCTGCAACGCCAGATTCTTCACACCACGACCAGTGTCGGCCGGGCCAAAGCCGAGTCGGGGCGCGATATGCTGGCCGCGTTCAATCCCCAGGCCCGTGTGCATGCCCGCGTCGAACGCCTGCAAGGCCAGGCTTTGTCCGACGCCGTGGCGCAGGCCGACCTGGTGCTGGACTGCACCGACAACTTCACCACGCGCCACGCCATCAACCGCGCCTGCGTGCAGCATCGCAAGCCGCTGGTGTCGGGCGCGGCCATCCGTTTCGACGGCCAGGTCAGCGTCTACGACCTGCGCGACGACCACGCGCCGTGCTATCACTGCCTGTTTCCCGAGGCCGACGACGTCGAAGAAGCCAATTGCGCCACCATGGGTGTGTTCGCGCCGGTGGTGGGCATCATCGGCAGCATGCAGGCCGCCGAGGCCCTGAAGCTGCTGTCCGGGGTGGGCGAGAGCCTGTCCGGGCGCCTGTTGTGGCTGGACGTGCGCACGATGCAGTGGCGCAGCGTGAATGTGCAGCGCGATCCGGAATGTGCCGTCTGCGGTCACCGCGGGCACTGAACAGGGCGGAAGCGGGGCACTCCGTCCCCCTAAAATCCGGAAGGCATTGCCCTTGCGGACAATATTAAAGGTTTGAAATACCTGCTATAACGCCAGCCAGCCTATCGCATAAGGACAGGCAGCTTTGGACGTGACGGTGTGGAAACAGCAGGATTGAGCTTCAGCCTGCCCAAGTGGCGGC
The DNA here is from genome assembly GCF_059760725.1 of Achromobacter sp. 1014246743. NCBI lineage: Bacteria > Pseudomonadati > Pseudomonadota > Betaproteobacteria > Burkholderiales > Alcaligenaceae > Achromobacter > Achromobacter sp. 1014246743. The sequence continues at coordinate 3,650 of NZ_JCBANA010000114.1, read as the reverse complement.
TGACCCGTTGGTTGACGCATTCCGGGCAAGATACTCCCGCGGATATCCGCGTCGCCTTGATCGCCAGCCTGTTCGGCACCTTGCCCATCTTTGCCGGCGGCGTCATCAACACCCTGATGATTTCCGGCGTCGTGACCTGGCGGCGCCCCGAGCCGATCTACATTTCGTGGCTGGTGCTGGAAATCGTGCTGGCCCTGGTGCGCGTCACCATTCTGCGGTCGGCCCTGCGCAACGCGGCGCGCGGCGGCAATACCCACACCGACATCTACATCCTGCTGGCCCTGTTGTGGGCGTTCAGCGTGGGCTACGGGGTGTTCATCACCTTCCTGAACCACGACTGGCTGGCGGCCACGCTGGCGGGCGTGTCCTGCGGCGCCATGGCCGGCGGCATCTGCTTTCGCAACTATGGCGCGCCGCGGCTGGTGGCCGCGATGATCTTCCTGAGCCTGGGCCCGATGTGCCTGGGTGCGCTGTTCGCCGGTGAAATCGTCACGGCGATCGTCTTCATCCAGATCCCGTTCTACCTGGTCAGCATGAGCATCGCGTCGCAGCGGTTGCGGCGCATCCTGGTGTCCACCATGCTGGCCGAGCGCGAGAACGAGCGCCGGGCGAGCCTGGATGCGTTGACCGGCCTGGCCAACCGTGCCGGGCTGGAAGCCGCGCTTGAACGCATCTGCACCAGCGCGCGCGAGCATGACAGCGCCGCCGCCCTGTTCTATATGGACATGGACGATTTCAAGATCATCAACGATACCCACGGCCACGCCGCGGGTGACCATGTGTTGAAAACGATCGCCGAACGCATGCGCGCCATGCTGCGGGTGGACGACGTGGCCGCCCGCATCGGCGGCGACGAATTCATCGTGCTGGCCACCGGCATCGACGCCACCGCCGCCCTGCGGCTGGGCAACCATCTGCTGCGCGACGCCACGCAGCCCATCACGCTTGCCGATGGCACGCGCGTCTGCGTCGGGCTGTCCATCGGCATATCCCTCATTTCCGGCGCCAACCGCAAAGCCCAATCGGTGCTGGATTCCGCGGATGCGGCGCTGTATCGCGCCAAGGCCAGGGGCGGCCGCCGCTGCGCCGTGGCGGGCGCACCGGAGCTGGAAGAGGCCGAGGCCGGCGGAGCCGCCGTCGCTTGAGCAAGCGGGCTTGCGCCCGCCCGGGTACGGCGCGATTCCGCTGCCGATGCCGATCAAGCCCGGGGACTGACAAGCCAGGGTCCCGGTTTTCCCAAAGTTATCAGATAACCTGAGAAGTCTGCGCTATACTGGCGGCGCCATGCTGACCAAGACCCTTACCCTGACCGAACAGGTCGCCCGCCAGATTGCCGACGACATTGCCCAGGGCGCCTGCCCCGTGGGCACCAAGCTGCCGCCGGGGCGGGTGCTGGCCGAGCAATACGGCGTCAGCGCCGCGGTCATTCGCGAGGCCACCGAACGCCTGCGGGCCCAGGGCCTGATCCAGAGCCGCCAAGGCTCGGGCAGTGTCGTGGTGTCGCGCACCGGCTCGCAAGGCTTCCTGGTGCCGGCCGACATCGCGGTCAGCCGAGAGCAGTTGGCCAACGTCTACGAATTGCGGATGGAACTGGAAGGGGGGGCTGCGGCCCTGGCGGCCCAGCGGCGCACCCCCGTCGATCTGGATGCCATGGCCCGCGCGCTGGCCGACCTGGAACGCCACCTGGATCATCCCGAGCTCAGCGTGGAGCACGACATCGCGTTCCACCTGGGCATTGCCACGGCAACGCACAACCCGTTCTACCAAGACCTGCTGCAATACCTGAACCTGCAATTGCGCCTGGCCGTCAGCACGGCGCGTTCGAACACTCGCCGCCAGGAAGGCATGACGCACGCGGTGCACCAGGAGCACGTGGCGGTGTTCGACGCGATCCGCGCGGGCGACGCCGACAGCGCTCGCGCGATGGCGGTGCGCCACTTGCGCCAGGCCGCAGGCCGCCTGCAACTGGATTCCCTCTTTCCCGTTTCCCCATAGACATCATGAGCTCAACCGATATTGCACAGCGCCTGGTCCAGGCCCTGGGTCCCGATACCGTCTACACCGCCGACGCCGACATCGCGCCGTGGCTGTCGGATTGGCGAGGCCTGTACAACGGCCACGCGCAAGCGGTGGTGCGTCCGCGCACGACCGCCGAAGTCTCGACCTGCCTGGCGATCTGCAACGAGGCCGGCGTGCCGGTGGTGCCGCGCGGCGGCAATACGGGCCTGTGCGGCGGTGCCACGCCGGACGCCGCGCCGGTGAATGTGGTGCTCAGCCTGGACCGCATGAATGCCGTGCGTTCGATCGACACCGTGGCCAATACGATGGTGGCCGAAGCCGGCTGCATCCTGGGCAACCTGCGCCGCGCAGCGCAGGACGCCAGCCGCCTGCTGCCGCTGAGCCTGGCCGCGGAAGACTCGAGCCAGATCGGCGGCAACGTCGCCACCAATGCCGGCGGCGTGAATGTGGTGCGCTACGGCATGGCGCGCGAGCTGGTGCTGGGCCTGGAAGCGGTGCTGCCCAACGGCGAGATCTTCAACGGCCTGCGCACGCTGCGCAAGGACAACACGGGCTACGACCTGAAGCAGCTGCTGATCGGCTCGGAAGGCACGCTGGGCGTGATTACGGCGGTGGCGCTGCGCCTGTTCCCGCGCACGGACGTGCGTTCGGTGGTGCTGGCGGCAGTCGAGTCGCCGGCCCAGGCGTTGCAACTGTTCGAGATACTGTTCGAGCAATGCGGCGCGCGCCTGCAAGCCTTCGAGTATTTTTCGGGCGACTGCCTGGACCTGGTGCTGACGCACGCAGCGGGCGTACAGGAACCGTTCGATCAACGCTACCCGGCGTACGTGCTGGTGGAGCTGGCGGACACGGCAGACGAGGCCGCGCTGACGGCGTTGCTGGAAAACGTGATCGGCACGGCGCTGGAACGCGGCCTGTGCCTGGACGCGGCGGTATCGGCGTCGCTGGCGCAGCTGCAAGCCCTGTGGAAACTGCGCGAAGAAATCTCGGAAGCCCAACGCGCAGACGGCCCCCACCTGAAGCACGATGTGTCGCTGCCGATCGAAAGCATCCCGGACTTCATGGCATCGGCCGAAACCCGCATCCGCGCGCTCTACCCGGACCTGCGCCCGTTCATCTTCGGCCATTTCGGCGACGGCAACCTGCACTACAACCTGTCCAGGCCGGCGGGTGCAGACCGCAGCTGGGTGGCGGAACATGGGGCGGCGATTACGGATGCGGTGCTGGATGAGGTGAACCGGTATGGGGGGAGCATCAGTGCGGAACACGGGATCGGGCAGTTGAAGCGGGATCACTTCTTGCATAGCAAGGATGCGTTGGAGTTGCGGGTGATGCGGGAGATCAAGCGGGTGTTGGATCCTAAGGGAATCATGAATCCTGGGAAGCTGCTTTAACGCTTGGTCGTGTAGGTTGGTTGTTGCTTCGTAGGGCGTTCGGTACTTCGTAGGTCGTCCCTGGCGGCGGTGTCATGCGGGGCGGGCGCCCACGATTGCGGTCCGGAGCGTTCGCTCCGGACTGCCCCGTCGTCATCGTCGTCCGCCTTCGGCTCCCTTGTATCTTGAGCCCTGGGATGGTTAGCTACCATTCCACGAGAGACAGGTGAGTTTCTGCGGCTCCCTTAGGTGCCTGAC
>NZ_JCBANA010000113.1:0-13172 GCF_059760725.1 Achromobacter sp. 1014246743 | reverse complement strand
ACGGCGCCCTTTGCATGTCGGGTCCGGGTTGCGCCCGGTATGCGGCGCGCCCGTCATTTCCGCGCGGTCCCGAAGACCGCGCCCTGTCCCATCAGGTCTTCAAGCGATAACCCGTCTTGAAGATCCAGCGCACCGCGATCATGCACACCACCAGGAACACCAGCGTCATGCCGACGCTGACGCTGGCGCTGACGTCCGACACGCCGTAGAACGCCCAGCGAAAACCACTGACCAGGTAGACCACCGGGTTGAACAGCGTGGCGGTCTGCCAGAACGGGGGCAGCATCTTGATGGAATAGAAGGTGCCGCCCAGGAAGGTGAGCGGCGTGATGATCATGAGCGGGATGATCTGCAGTTTCTCGAAGCCGTCGGCCCAGATGCCGATGATGAAGCCGAACAGGCTGAAGGTGACGGCGGTGAGCACCAGGAAGCCCAGCATCCAGAACGGATGCACGATCTCGAACGAGACGAACAGCCGGGCCGTGGCCAGCATGATCAGCCCCAGGATGATGGACTTGCTGGCCGCCGCCCCCACGTAGCCGGCCACGATCTCCATATACGAGATCGGCGCGGAGTGGATCTCGTATATGGTGCCGGAAAAGCGCGGCATGTAGATGCCGAACGAGGCGTTGGCGATGCTTTGCGTCAACAGCGACAGCATGATCATGCCGGGCACGATGTAGGCGCCGTAGCTGACCCCGTCGATGTCGACCATGTGCGAGCCGATGGCCGAGCCGAACACCACGAAGTACAGCGACGTGGAAATCACCGGCGACAGCACGCTTTGCATCAGCGTGCGCCAGGCGCGGGCCATTTCAAACAGATAGATGGCGCGGATTGCGTAGAAATTCATGATTGGGCGGTCACCAGGCTGACGAAGATTTCCTCGAGCGAGCTTTCGGAAGAATTGAGGTCGGTGAATTCGATGCCAAGTTCGCTCAGGTGGCGCAGCAAGGCCGAGATTTCACCGCCGCCGTGGTTGTCGTAGGTGTAGACCAGCTTGTGGCCGTTGTCGGACAGGTCCAGCTGGAAGGCATCGAGCGCCGTGGGAATGCCCGGCAGCGGTGCCTTGAGCGTCAGGGTCAGGCGGCGCTTGCCCAGCTTGGCCATGAGCTCGTTCTTTTCTTCGACCAGGATGATCTCGCCCTTGCGGATCACGCCGATGCGGTCGGCCATTTCCTGGGCTTCTTCGATGTAGTGGGTGGTGAGGATGATGGTGACGCCGCTTTCGCGCAGGCGCCGCACCATTTCCCACATGCCGCGCCGCAGTTCGACGTCGACGCCGGCGGTGGGCTCGTCCAGGAACAGGATCTTGGGCTCGTGCGACAGCGCCTTGGCGATCATGACGCGGCGCTTCATGCCGCCGGACAGGGCCATGATGCGGCTGTCTTTCTTGTCCCACAGCGACAGATCGCGCAGCACCTTTTCAATGTAGGCGGGGTTGGCCGGCTTGCCGAACAGGCCGCGGCTGAAGGTGACCGTGTTCCAGACGCTTTCGAAGGCGTCGGTGGAGATTTCCTGGGGCACCAGGCCGATGGCGGCGCGGGCGGCGCGATACTGCGACACGATATCGTGGCCGTCAGCCAGCACCCGGCCTTCGGTCGGGTTGACGATGCCGCAGATGATGCTGATAAGGGTGGTCTTGCCCGCGCCGTTCGGCCCGAGCAGCGCGAAGATCTCGCCGCGCTGGATGTCCAGGTCGACGCTCTTGAGCGCCTGGAACCCCGAGGCGTACCGTTTCGATAGACCCTGTACTGAAATGACCGGCTGCACTCTGGCTCCCAGCATGATGGATAACCCTGGATTTTACCCGCCCGGCCCGGCGGGCTTGTTCGCCCAAATGGAACGGTGTGTTTGATAAACGCGATAGACCGCCCCGGGCTGCCTTACACTCTTGTGCACACAAAAAGGGGCAGACAGCCCCAAACCAGGGGACCGGGCTGCCTGGCGCCCGGTGAATCGATATGTTCGCGGACCTGAAACACCTGTCGCACCACGCCGCCTGGCGGCGCCAGCTGGAAATGCTGCTTGAATCCGCCGGGGAAGGCATCTACGGCATCGACCTGCGCGGGCGCTGCATCTTCATCAACGGCGCGGGCGCCGGGATGCTGGGCTACACCCCGGACGAGGTGGTGGGGCGCAACATGCATTACCTGATCCACCATTCCCATGCCGACCGCACGCTGATGCCGGTGCACGACTGCCGCATCTTCAAGGCGTTTCGCGACGGCCGCGGCGAACGCGTGGACGACGAAGTGCTGTGGCGGCGCGACGGCTCGTGCTTTGACGCCCAGTACGCGTCCTACCCCATCCGCAACGACGACGACGTGGTGGGCGCGGTGGTGACGTTTTCGGACATCACCGCGCGCAAACGCATCGAACGCGAGCTGCACGGCACCCGGGCGCTGCTCGAAGCCCGGGTCGCGGCGCGCACCGCCGAACTGAGCGCCGCGCATGAGTCGCTGCGCAGCCTGTCCTCGCACCTGAGCACGCTGCGCGAAGAAGAACGCGCCCATATTGCCCGCAACATCCACGACGACCTGGGCGCGTCATTCACCGCCTTGCAGCTGGACCTGAACTGGCTGCGCCGGCAACTGGCCGCGCAGCCGCCGCTGCAAGCCCACCTGGACCGCATGCTGGACGTGACGCAGACGGCCATGAACGCCACCCGCCGCATCCTGAACGACCTGCGCCCCGTGGTGCTGGATCACCTGGGTCTGTGGGCCGCGCTGGAAACCCTGCTGCAGGACCTGCAGGCGCGCAGCGGGCTGCAATGCCGTTACCTGTGCCCGCCCGACACCGAAAGCCGCCGCCTGGCCCCCGCCGCCGAAATCGCCGTGTACCGCATCGTGCAGGAACTGCTGACCAATGTGCAGCGCCATGCGCGGGCGCGCAGCGTCAGCGTCAGCGCCACCTGGGGCGAAGGCGGCCTGCTGCTGGCCGTGGAAGACGACGGCGTGGGCATGCAACTGCCTGAAACGCGCCAGACCTTCGGCATCCTGGGCATGCGCGAACGGGCGCGCGCCATCGGCGGCGACCTGGTGCTGGACAGCGCCCCCGGCGCCGGCATGCGCGCCCGCCTGCGCCTGAACCCGCCCGCCGCCCGAGAAACGACGCCATGGCCCTGAACCTGCTGATCGTCGACGATCACCTCATCATCCGCCGCGGCCTGGCCCGCATCCTGCTGGAAGACCCGCGCGTGGGCCGGGTGGACGAGGCCGCCGATGCCCCGTCCGCCCTGCGCGCGCTGCGCCAAGGCCGCTACGACGCCCTGGTGCTGGACGTGGCGCTGGGCGAACGCGACGGCCTGGACGTGCTCAAGACCGTGCGCGCCGACTACCCCGCGCTGGGCGTGGTGATGCTGTCCGTCTACCCGGAATCCCAGTTCGCGGTGCGGGCGCTGCGGGCCGGCGCCCACGCCTACCTGAACAAGGGCTGCGACCCCGACGAATTGCTCGCCGCCCTGGTGAACGCCGCCGCCGGCAGGATGTACGTGACCCCCACCGTGGCCGAACTGCTGGCGCACACAGTGCGCCAGGACAGCACCCGGCCGCCGCACGAACTGCTGTCCAACCGCGAATTCCAGGTGCTGCAACTGCTGGTGGCCGGCAAATCGGTCTCGGCCATCGGCGAGCAGCTGGCGCTGTCGGTGAACACCATTTCGACCTATCGCGCCCGCATCTTCGAGAAGCTGGGCGTGCGCACGCTGGTGGAGCTGGTGGCCTACGCCAACACGCACCAGCTGGGTGCCCGCTGACGCGTTCGCGCACCGCCCTGGCGCAGGCCGCGCACCGTGTAGTGATCGCCCTACACGCATATGGTTGAACCGGCGATACCGGCCGCCCGCGGCCGGCGCCAAGATGAAGGCCTTCCCCATTCCGGAGGCTTCCATGTCCCTGTTCAGCAATCCGTTCGACCCCGGCAGCCGCCTGGCCTGCGGCTGCGGCCGCCATGCGTCCCAGGCCGAGCACGCGCGCGCCCAGGGCGGCGTGGCGCTGGACGCGGCCTCGGACAGCGCCGTTGAAAACGCCGTGATGCGCGCCCTGTTCCCGCAGGACGCGCTGCGCCGCCGCTTCCTGCGCGCCGTCGGCAGCGGCACGGCCCTGGCCGCCGTGGCGTCGCTGTTCCCGCTGGCCGCCGCCAAGGAAGCCTTTGCGCAATCGACCGGGCCGCTGGAAAAACAGAAGCTGAAGGTCGGCTTCATTCCCATCACCTGCGCCACGCCCATCATCATGGCGCACCCCATGGGCTTTTACGGCAAGCAGGGGCTGGACGTGGAAGTGGTGAAGACGGCCGGCTGGGCGCTGATCCGCGACAAGGCCATGTCCGGCGAATACGACGCCGCCCACATGCTGTCGCCGATGCCGCTGGCCATTTCGCTGGGCGTGGGCGCCAGCCGCGCGGTGCCCTGGACCATGCCCGCCGTCGAGAACATCAACGGCCAGGCCATCACGCTCTCGATGAAGCACAAGGACCGGCGTGACCCGAAGGACTGGAAAGGCTTCAAGTTCGCCGTGCCGTTCGACTATTCGATGCACAACTACCTGTTGCGCTACTACCTGGCCGAACACGGGCTGGACCCCGACACCGACGTGCAGATCCGCTCGGTGCCGCCGCCCGAGATGGTGGCCAACCTGCGGGCCGACAATATCGACGGCTTCCTGGCCCCGGACCCGGTCAACCAGCGCGCGGTGTACGACGGCGTGGGCTTCATCCACACGCTGTCCAAGGCGATCTGGGACGGCCATCCGTGCTGCGCGTTTTCGGCCAGCCGGGAATTCGTGACCACCCAGCCCAATACCTACCAGGCGCTGCTCAAGGCCATCATCGAGGCCACCGCCTACGCCCGCAACCCGGCGAACCGCAAGGAAATCGCCACCGCCATCGCCGCGCCCAACTACCTGAACCAGCCCGTCACCGTGGTCGAACAGGTGCTGACCGGCACCTATGCCGACGGCCTGGGCAAGGTGCTGACGGACCCGGCCCGCATCGATTTCGATCCCATGCCATGGGGCTCGTTCGCCGTCTGGATCCTGACGCAGATGAAGCGTTGGGGCCAGATCAAGGGCGACGTCGACTACCAGAAGGTCGCCAACGAGGTGTTCCTGGCCACCGACGCGGTGCGCCTGATGCGCGAAGCCGGGCTGACCCCGCCCGCGCAGACCGACAAGACCTTCAGCGTGATGGGCAAGCCGTTCGACCCGAGCCAGCCCGAGGCCTACCTGGCCGGCTTCAAGATCCGGAGAACCTGATGCGGGCCGTGCAACCCTGGCGGGCGACGTTCCTGTCCGTCGTGCTGTTCCTGGCGTTCCTGCTGCTCTGGCACGCCGCCACCCGCCCCGCCGCGGGCGTGGCGACGGTAGACCCGGCCTATGCCGCGCTGGTCGGCAACGCCGCGGCCAGCGGGTCCAAGACGCCGTTTCCCGGCCCGGCCGAGGTCGGCGCCAAGCTGTGGCAACACCTGCAGGACCCGTTCTACGACCGCGGCCCCAACGACAAGGGCATCGGCGTGCAGTTGGCGTATTCCGTGGCGCGGGTGCTGACGGGCTTCGGCCTGGCGGCCCTGGTCGCGATACCGCTGGGGTTCCTGATCGGCATGTCCAAGACCGTGTACCGCGCCTTCGACCCGTTCATCCAGGTGCTCAAGCCGATCTCGCCGCTGGCCTGGATGCCGCTGGCGCTCTACACCATCAAGGATGCCGACACGTCCGCCATCTTCGTGATCTTCATATGCTCGCTCTGGCCCATGCTGGTCAATACCGCCTTCGGCGTGGGCGCGGTACGGCAGGACTGGCTGAACGTGGCGCGCACCCTGGAAGTGACGCGGCTGCGCACCGCCCTGCAAGTGATCTTGCCGGCCGCCGCGCCCACCATCATGACGGGCATGCGCATTTCGGTCGGCATCGCCTGGCTGGTCATCGTGGCCGCCGAGATGCTGATCGGCGGCACCGGCATCGGCTACTTCGTGTGGAATGAATGGAACAACCTGTCGATCGCCAACATCATCTGCGCCATCCTGTTCATCGGGCTGATCGGCATGCTGCTGGACACCCTGCTGGCGCGCGCCGCGCGGCTGGTCAGCTACCGGGAATGACCATGGGCGCCCCTTTCCTGCAAGTCCAGGCGCTGGCCAAGCGCTATCCAGACCGCCGCGGCCAGCCCGCCGCGCCCGTGTTCGAACACATCGACTTCGGCATCGAACAAGGCCAGTTCGTCTGCGTGATCGGCCATTCCGGCTGCGGCAAGACCACCATCCTGAACATCCTGGCGGGCATCGACGAAGCCAGCGAAGGCGTGGTCATCATGGATGGCCGCGAGATCGCCGGCCCGTCCCTGGCGCGCGGCGTGGTGTTCCAGGCGCACGCCCTCCTGCCGTGGCTGACCGCGTTGCAGAACGTGGAATTCGGCGTGCGTTCGCGCTGGCCGGCCTATCGCCGCGAGCAGGTGCGCGAGCACAGCCTGCGCTACCTGGCCATGGTCGGCCTGGCGCACGCCGCCGACAAGAAGCCGTGCGAACTGTCGGGCGGCATGAAGCAGCGCGTGGGCATCGCCCGGGCCTTTGCCATCCAGCCGCGGATGCTGCTGCTGGACGAGCCCTTCGGCGCGCTGGACGCGTTGACCCGCGGCACCATCCAGGACGAACTGCGCGCCATCGTCCAGGAAACCCGCCAGACCGTCTTCATGATCACGCACGACGTGGACGAAGCCATTTTGCTGTCCGACCGCATCCTGCTGATGAGCGCGGGGCCGTATGCCCGCATCGCAGAATCCGTCGACGTGGACCTGCCGCGCGGCCGGACCCGCGCCAGCCTGCACCACGAGCCGCGCTACTACGAAATTCGCAACCATCTCGTCGACTTCCTGGTCGACAAGGCTTCCCACAAGGAGTGAACCCCCATGATGTCCCGCGCCGAAGTCACCGAACTGGTCGTCACCCGCCGCCTGGAAAAGAAACTGTCCTGGGCCGCCATTGCCGAGGCCGTCGGCCAGAGCAAGGAATGGACTACGGCCGCGCTGCTCGGCCAGATGACGCTGACCGAAGAACAGGCCCTGGCCGCCGCGCGCGTGCTGGACCTGCCGGCCGACGCCGTGGTGCAGCTGCAGGTGGTGCCCTACAAGGGGTCCCTGCCCACCAGCGTGCCGACCGACCCGCTGATCTACCGCTTCTACGAGCTGATCAACGTCTACGGCACCACCTTCAAGGCGCTGATCAATGAAGAGTTCGGCGACGGCATCATGAGCGCCATCGACTTCAAGATGGACCTGACGCGCGAGGCCGACCCCAAAGGCGACCGGGTGCAGATCGTGATGAGCGGCAAGTTCCTGCCGTACAAGACGTATTGAGCAGGCCGGGGCCGCATGGCGCGGCCCCGGGTCCGGAAAGTGCGGGTGGCGTCCGCGGGCGGCCCCCCCAGCCCGCAAGGACGGCGGGCGTCAGCCTTCGATCGCCAGCTCTTCCCAGCCCAGTTCGCGGGTGCGCGTCAGCGCGTCGGTCACCACCGCGGTGGCCGACCGTGCCGCCTCTTGCAGCGCGTCGCCGGCCAGCAGCCGGGCGGTGATGGCTGCCATGAAGACATCGCCCGTGCCGTGCACCGACGGCGGGATAGCGATCTCGGGGTGGGTCAGTACGATGCAGTCGGCGTCAGTCACCACGGCCAATTGCAAGACGCCCGGCGCGGCCGCCATGGGCGCAGCGCTGGTCACGACAATCCATTGCGGACCCTCGGCGATCAATTCGCGCGCGGCCGCCGCCACCTCGTCGATAGAAGACAGCGGCCGGCCCACCATCTGCTCCAGTTCGAAATGGTTGGGCGTCATGCCATCGGCGTGCGGCAACAGCTTCTTGCGGTACTGCGCCACCAGACCCGAATCCACGTACAGGCCGTCGTTGCGATCGCCCATGACCGGATCGATATGCACCCGCAGATCGGGCCGGGCCGCCCGCAGCGCCGGCAGCCACTCGGCCAGCAGATCGGCCTGGCCCGGCTGGCCCAGGTAACCGCAGACCACCGCGCGCGCCACCTGGGTCACACCGCGCTCGTCCAGCCCCTTGAGCAGGCCCTGGAACCAATCCAGCGGCACGGCGCCGCCGTGCAGGGTGGGATAGTGCGGCGTGTTGCTGAGGATGACCGTGGGCACGGCAATGGCCCGCAGGCCCGCCTGGCGAAACACGGGCATGGCGGCGTTGTTGCCGACGTAGCCATACACGACCTGGGATTGAATGGAAATCACGTCCACCCGCGCGGTCACGGCGGGCAGCGCTGCGCCGGCGGTCGGGGCAGCGGGAATGGCGGTCATACGGTGGGCTCCTGGCGGAATCGGGATCGTCGGCCGGCGACATGCCGGGGGTGCGACGGGGGTGGCCCCTATTCTAGGCCACACACCTTCTGCACCGATCCTGCGACTTCAGCGCGAAGCCTGTCTTCATCAAACTCATGTTCTTCCTAAAGCTCGCTCATCTGCGCTTCGGTGTACTAGCTTCGGTGTACTAAAAACACGCTCACCATACCGCCCAGACTACTGCTAAACGCTTGACGGGCAAGACGGTATCTTATTTTTTGCTGCTAAAACACTTGACGGACAAGACGGTATCTTATTTTCCTTTCATGTCCATGTCTCAACACCATTTTCAAATATCCAAACAACGCCAGCGGGAGCAGTAAAAAACCAATACCCGAAACCATCCAAATCATCCTCACCAGGACTTTGAGGCCATGCTCTACGGATTTCATTAATTTGGCTATTAATATCACCAACCAAAAATGAATCATTACGAGCCAATTTTATCAATCCATCGCGAAGAAGTTTTTCTAAAATTTCAAAAAAACAACTAACCCTGACTTCATAAGGTACAGACAACGCTGCAACCTCCACTCCTAGATGCTGCCAGATAGCCCCCATAGATAGCCCCGCCGAACTCTGCATAACATTATTAAAAATTCTATCTTTATTCATTTAAATTTTATCTCCACCCGCTTGCCAGAATTAATAGCTGGATTAATTATATCTATCGTCCACTTAGCACCTGTACTTTCTGTAGAGTTGGAAAAATTCCTTAGAGTAATTTTACTTCCCGCATTCGAACCTGAAGATATTGTCGCCGCATACACATCACCTTTACCCGCTATAGACTTACAAAAACGTAGTCTGACACCTTATTTTTGCGATGTTGGACTGGGCGCCCTTGCCGACCGCAATGATGATCAGGTCGCGGTTTGCGGTGACGGCTGACCCGCTGGCGGTGCTGCTTTGTCCGCTGCGGGTCTGACTGAAACTGCTGGTGCCCACGTCGACGTTGACGCTGATGCCGCCCATCTGCGCGGGATTCTTGAATCCTCAGGGTCGGGCTAGAAACCTCAATTCAGACAACCGTTTCCAGAGACGCTCGCCGAAAACGTAGTCTGACACCGGGGTTCATACCCGAATCGTTTGACTTCGCCCTGCACCTCAAGCCTCTGATTTGAAATAGGTTTCCCGGGAGATTCGTGGGGAAACCTCAGAGTCTGATACCTTATTTTTTTGTACGCATGATTTCAATGGCCAAACTTAAAGCAACCGCCAATTGAATTTTATTCGCCTTAGATCGAATAGATTTTTCGTACGCTTTCACGTCCACACATTCAAAATTCACCACTTCATGAGTCTCTTTTGATATTTCAAATGAAACCACAGACTGGCCGTTTACTAAGACTGTATAGATATTTTCAAATTGCTCAGGCGTCCACGCCAGAACAAATGCGCTGTTGATTAGGGGAAATGTTCTCTCCAAAACCGGCATCACCTCACCCACTCGCTCTTTCATTCCATTCCACGACTTGAGCAACTGCTCAGCGTAGGATTTCTCGATCAGACTTCCTCTCAATTTCATTTGATAATCCCAGGCGTAGCTGTTACTAGATTTCCTTTACCATCTGTAAGTACGGTCATTACGGATACTTCTTTCCCACTAAATTTGTCTACCCCTATCGGCACACCCAGCTCCACTTCTCGAACATACCTGGGGCCATCATTGCTCTGCAATATTCTCGTAATAGGTGTATTAACTACCTCCCTACTCTGAAGCAACGTTCGAAGTTCGCTCTGCTCTATAGTAAATTGGCTTGCGTTGACTGAATAATCAAAATGGCGACTCAGTACGTGCTCCAAAAAATAAGGTGTCAGACTACGCTTTCACACAGCCATCTTCAGGCCAATAACGTAGTCTGACACCTTATTTTTGCAGAGGGCCTGGCAGCATATCTAGGCCTGATTCCGGTGCACCGACAATCGGGAACCAGCCTGAATGGCCGGCCCTGCCTGTCCAAGGCCGGTCCACCACGCGTGAGAGCGACGCTTTACATGGCCGCGATTGTAGGAACACGCTTTAACCCTCAAGTCCAAGCGCTATACGCCCGACTTCTGCTGGCAGGCAAAAGCAAGATGTCCGCACTCGGGGCTGCTATGAGAAAGCTCGCTCATCTGTGCTTCGGTGTACTAAAAACACGCTCACCATACCGCCCCGACTACTGCTAAACGCTTGACGGGCGAGACGGTATCTTATTTTTTCTACGGCATTTCATTCATCACCATATTTGAAGTTTGTTTTCACCTGCCCCCCATGCGCATAAGACATAACGAACGAAATCCAGCACTCGCCGCGCAGGGCAAAGCTTTCCTTAAGTTTCATTATAAGATCATACAAAACTGAATCGTCGAAATTAGTTTTTGCATTAGAAACCTCCACCCCTCCCCTTTCAACCGCCAATTCGATGTCCACATACGCATCTCCGACCCTAGCCTCGACTCGAAAGGAATCATAGCCTTCGACAATACCGCAATCTATGACTGCAAATATATCCTTAACCAACTCGAAATCTTTAACAAGCATTATCTTTCCTTTGGAATCCGATTTGCTTCATTCTCAAAAATTCTAGTCCTAGCTTTTCCATCTATCGTATATGTGACGGACAGCGAGTCCGGCCTAGGAGACGAAGGGCTGGATCTATTGAATTTTATAGTAGTGAGGCCAACAGTTTTAGTCGGATCATTAAGCGCCCGTCTAATTTCATTTTCGTAAAAGACCTTGTAGGCTGAATTATTGAAATTTTTATCTTGAGGAAATAGATTATATCCGTCACACGTACCTCCCTGACTGCACGCTTGAGCATGCCCCCCGACATCAGTGTCTCGACCTAACTTACCTGCCTCAGTCTGTCGTGAATCTCGCGGCTTTTTTGTATTTACCGGAACAAAAGTTATCTCTTCCACTTGACCCGCTTTGTTAGTTTTGAATGTATTTCCATTATCAAGCTCATACCTCGTATTCGCGGCTCGAGCACTAGGATTATTGAGCAATTCAAACTCAGGCGTGCCTTTAACAGCACCGTTTGTCTTAATTTTTATCAGGGGGACTTCCGTACCACCTGCATCTATTTTTTTTGGAATTTCACCGGCATTGTTAGGCGCGCGGCGACCACCGCTCCCACCACCATCACCATCCAGAGGAGACAAGCCCTTCACCGCTGCGAACACCACGAGTGACGAAGACATCGTCTTAGCCACAAACTGGTCCACCTCGCTGGTGTAATCAGGCGTCCCATCCCGAAACCGCACCAGCGCGTCTTTCAGCTTAAATCTATCAAAAGCCTTAGCCCCTGGAGTTGCATCGAGCAGATCCATGCCGGCTATAAGCCGATCACTCATCCGTGCCGTGGCCGTGGCATATCCTTGAGCATACGCGTCGCGTTCAAGTGTTTTGTTTTGCACGCATATTGCATCTCCCTGGCAGGCGGGCAAGTCGTGCTCATCAATGACTTTGATCCACCCCAAGAAGTGTCCTGCTGCTGACCGGCAAGGTATTTCCCCAATACACTCTGCCAACCCCTTCATCTTCTCTTCGAACTGCGGGGTATGGACCGCCGTATGGTCGTGGAGCGTGTTGTTCTCTGCTTCGATCCGCGCACCGCTGACAAGAGTCGTGACTTGCTCTGGTGACAAGGCACTCGATACGCCGGCCAATATCGTTGTCAGAAGATTCGCGCGGGCCTCCCTGTCCTCAGCCGTCAAGCCCCCGGCGGGGTCGTCTTGAAGCTTGTCCAGCAGGCCGCTGATCACAATGCTCGCGGACGCGCCAATCGCCCCCGCACCGCAATTCGCCCCTTGAGCCCCAGCACCTGCGCACGCCAGTACCGCATGCAGTGCGATATGTGCAGGCGACCCTTCCCCTCCCAAGCTGGCGGCGATCTCCTTGATCTTCGCCGCGCCGAGACTTTGCAAGTAGTTGACGCCAGCCGCCTGGACGAACTGCCCCACTCCTCCCGTTACGTTGCCCCCCGCCGCTGCCACAAATGCCGTCAAAAGCTGACGGTATTCGCCACCCATTCCCCACTTCTGGGCCTGGGCATACTGAGCTTCAAGTTCGGCGCGATAAGGACCGGGCGGCGCAGCATCAATGGCACGCTTGAGCGCATCCGCCTCCTTCGCCCGGTTCGCCAGAAACGTCCCCGTCTCCTGCGCCAAGGTCTTGGTCACCTCGAACCCCGCCCGGATCTCCTTCTCGTCAAAGATCCGATCCAGCGCGTTGAGCGTGTCCTTGGTGTCCCGGTTCAACGCGGCAATCGCTTCCGCCGCCGTCTGTCCCGTCAGCGCCTTTTGCCCCGCTTCGTCCCGAATGACGATGGTGCCGCCGCTGATGGCGCTTTTCGTGGTGGAACTGGCCTCACCATTGGCCCCCATCGCAATCGGCACATTGGCGCTGACGCCGTCGAAGCTGGGCAACGTGGAGCCCGGCGTGGCCTTGCTACCGCCAGCGACGTTGCCTTGGTTGTCGGTGCCGATGGCGCTATTGCCACTGCCGGCACCGCCGCCCTTGGCGCCATCTTTGCCGCCGTCCTTGCCGCCCGAACCCCCGCCACCGAAGTTGAAGCCCCCTCCGAGTTGAATCGATTGCCCTTCATAGCTGGCGCGGTTCTCGATGTCTCGACTGGTCAGGGTGCCGGTGATCAGCACGTTCTTGCCGTCCGCCACCGCCTTGTCGCTGCTGGCGATGACCCCGCCGATCAACCCCGTGTTCTTGCCCACGTTCAGCTGGAAGCCGCCATCGCCCGCCCACATGCCGGTCTGCTCCGTGACGCTGGCGTATTGGCTGTTGATCTTGGTCTGGCCGTAGTTGCCGCTGACGCTGCTGGCGCCGT
>NZ_JCBANA010000112.1:0-14105 GCF_059760725.1 Achromobacter sp. 1014246743 | reverse complement strand
GGGCCGCCCTGGGGCAGCGGCGGCCCGGCCACGCGGAAAAGAAGCGGCCGGCGCAGGCCGGCCGGGCGCGATCAGGCGCTTTCGAAGATGCGGGTCAGCACGAATTCGCGGTGACCCAGGGCCTCGGCCGCGGTCCAGCGGCCGTTGGCGGTGGCCAGCATGCATTCCAGCAGCATGTCGCCGGCCTGGTTCAGGTCGATCTCGCGCTGCAGCAGCGCGCTGGTATCCACGTCCACGTGTTCGGACATGGTGCGCACGGTGCGCGGATTGGCGCAGATCTTGATGACCGGCAGGATGGGGTTGCCGATGACATTGCCCTGGCCCGTGGGGAAGAAGTGCACCGCATAGCCCGACGCTGCGCACAGGGTCACCATTTCGGCGGCGGCCGATGACGAATCCATGAACCACAGGCCCGGGCCATCGGGAATCTCGGCCTTGTCGATGACGCCGTCCACGCGGCAGTGCTTGCCGATCTTCTGGATGTTGCCCAGCGCCTTTTCCTCGATGGTGGTCAGGCCGCCGGCGATGTTGCCCTTGGTGGGTTGGGATTCGGACAGGTCGCTGGTCTTCCAGCGGTCGATCATGGCCTGGTAGCGGTTGAACATGAACATGAAGCGTTCGCGCACGGCGTCGTTGGCACAGCGCTCGGCCACGATGTGTTCGCCGCCGGTCAGCTCCGAGGTTTCGCCGAACACCAGGGTCGAGCCCAGCGCATACAGCTTGTCGAAGGCGTTGCCCACCGTGGGGTTGGCGCCGCAGCCCGAGGTGGTGTCGGATTCGCCGCATTTGGTCGACACCCACAGGTCCGAGATCGGACACGTGCTGCGCGTCAGCGCGGTGGCGTAGTGCACGAATTCCTTGGCGCAGCGCGAGGCGCGCATGATGGTGTCGTGGTCGCCATGCAGTTCGATGCTGAAGCCCATGACCGGCTTGCCGGTGGCGGCAATGCCGTCGACCACGCGCTTGGTCCAGCCTTCTTCGATGCCGATCACCACCACCGCGGCCACGTTGGGATTGCAGCCGGTGCCGATCAGGGTACGGAAGTGCAGCTCCAGGTCTTCGCCGAACTGCAGCCGGCCGTAAGGGTGGGGCAACGCCAGCGTGCCCTTGATGTTGTGGGCGACGGCTTCGGCCGCGGCGTTGGAAATGTCGTCCACGGGCAGCACGATGACGTGGTTGCGCACGCCGACCCGGCCGTTGTCGCGGCGGTAACCCTGGAAGGTGGTTTGAGCATTGATGACGGACATGAGTTTTTCCTCTTGGGGGCGGGTGGGTCGCTTACCAGCGCTTGGTCTTGATGTTGTGCACGTGGGCGTGCTGGCCGGCCTTGATCGGCGCCACCACGCGGCCGATGTCCACGCCGTACTTGAAGACCGTGTCGCCCACGGCCATGTCCTTCATCGCGACCTTGTGGCCGATGGGAATGTCCTGCGAGGCCCGGACATGGATGATCTTGTCCTCGTCCATGATCCAGGCGTTCAGTTCCGTTCCGGCGGTCAGGCCTTCCACCACGGCGACCGCCACCGTGTCCTTGGCATCGTGCAATACGGCGTGAATCATCGTCTTCCTCTCTTGGGCTGGGCGTGCGGCCGGGTGCCGCAAGCGCTTCGGGATCGCAACGTCCGGCAAATCTTAAGATCGGCTTTTCGGTATGTCAACTAAATCATATATATGAATTGTATGACTTGAGACGGGCCGTCGCGCACCGCTACACTGGAGGGCCCTGATTATTGCGATGCACCCATGAACACCAGCCTGTCATCGACTGTGCCTTTGGGCAGTCCCTTGTACGAGCAGGTCAAGCAAGCCGTGCTTGCCGCGCTGGCGCAAGGCGAATGGAAGCAGGGCGAGGCAATTCCCCCGGAAAAGCATCTGGCCGAGCGCTTTGGCGTGTCGATCGGCACGCTGCGCAAGGCCATCGACGAACTGGCCGCGGAGAACATCCTGGTCCGTCACCAGGGCCGGGGCACGTACGTGGCGGTGCACACGCGCAACCACCACTTCTTCAAGTTCTTCCGCATCCTGCGCCAGGACGGCAACAAGTCGTACCCCACGACCGAGCTGCTGCGTTTTCGCCGGGTCAAGGCATCGGCCGCGGCGCGCGAAAAGCTGGGCCTGGCTGCCGGCGCCTACGTGTTCGAATTTCTGAACATGCTGTCGCTGAACGGCGACGTGGTCATGATCGACGACATCTGCCTGCCCGAGTCGCGCTTTCCCGGCATGACCGAGGCGCACCTGCGCGAGCGTGCCAGCACCCTGTATGCGCTGTACCAGGACGTGTTCGGCGTCAACGTCATCGCCACCGACGAGCGCCTGCGCACCTGCCTGGCCGACCGCGCCCACGCGCGCTGGCTGGGCGTGGCCGAGGGCGCGCCCCTGCTCGAAATCCGCCGGGTGGCGTTCTCGTACAACCGCCAGCCGGTGGAATGGCGCATCTCGCGCGTGAACACCGAGCACTACGAATACCTGGGCCACGAGCCCTGGGAGGCAGGGGCCTGACCGCCTGTTCCTGTCGCCGCCCCACCCGCGTGGCGACGGCAGGGGCTTGCGGACCCGGCCGCAAGCAGTGCTAGAATTCCTGCCGCACTATCCTAATTTCGGCGCCGATTTGCCTGATCCGCTTGCGGGCGCCTTCCAATAAATCCAGCTAAAGAGGTCCGTATGACCACTCCTGCCCAACATTTGGCCGGTGATTCGGCCAGCGCCGCGCTTGCAGGCTCGCCTGCCACCGTCGCACCCGTCACGCAGTCCGACGCCGCTGATCCCGGTTCCGTCGGCCTGGTCGCCCCTATCTACCTGCGTTTCGATGAGCCACTGTCCCTGCTCAGCGGACAGTCGCTGGCCGCCTACGAACTGGCGGTCGAAACGTACGGCACCCTGAACGCCCAGCGCAGCAACGCCGTGCTGATCTGCCACGCCCTGAACGCCTCGCACCACGTGGCGGGCCAGGCGGCCGACGCGCCCAGCGACGTGGGCTGGTGGGACAACATGGTGGGGCCCGGCAAGCCGGTCGATACCAACGTGTTCTTCGTCATCGGCGTGAACAACCTGGGTTCGTGCTTCGGTTCGACCGGCCCGGCCAGCATCAACCCCGAGACCGGCAAGCCCTGGGGCGCCGCGTTCCCGGTGCTGACGGTGGAAGACTGGGTGCAGGCGCAGGCCCGGGTGGCCGACCACTTCGGCATCGAGCGCTTTGCCGCCGTGATGGGCGGTTCGCTGGGCGGCATGCAGGCGCTGAGCTGGGCCATCACCTTGCCCGACCGCGTGGCCAATTGCGTGGTCATTGCCAGCACGCCGCGCCTGTCGGCGCAGAACATCGGCTTTAACGAGGTGGCGCGCCGCGCCATCATCACCGACCCGGATTTCCACGGCGGCGACTACTACGCGCAAGACACCGTACCGCGCCGCGGCCTGTCGGTGGCGCGCATGATCGGCCACATCACCTACCTGTCCGACGACGACATGGCCGAGAAATTCGGCCGCGCCCAGCGCGAGCCGGCGGCGGACGGCGCCTACCATTACGGTTATGGCGTCGAGTTCGAGGTCGAATCGTACCTGCGCTACCAGGGCGAGAAATTCACCCGCTATTTCGATGCCAACACCTACCTGCTGATCACCCGCGCGCTGGACTATTTCGACCCGGCCCGCAAGACCGGCGGCGACCTGGCACGCGCCCTGGCGCCGGCCAAGGCCGACTTCCTGCTGGTGTCGTTCAGCACCGATTGGCGCTTTCCGCCGGAACGCTCGCGCGAGATCGTGCGGGCGTTGCTCAAGAACGCCAGCCCTGTCACCTACGCCGAGATCGACGCGCCGCACGGGCACGACGCCTTCCTGCTGGACGACGCGCGCTACCATGCCGTGGTTCGCGGCTATTACGAGCGCATCGCCCGCGAACTGGGCCTGGTCGACGCCGCTCAGATCGAAGGACGCCTCGCATGAACCCTGTCACCCCCCGTCCCGCCGTGGCCACGCTGCGGCCCGACCTGGCGCGCATCGCCAGCTGGATCGAGCCCGGCAGCCGCGTCCTGGACCTGGGCTGCGGCGACGGCGCGCTGCTGGCGCACCTGCGCGACCACCGCCAGGTGCGCGGCGCGGGCGTGGAGCTGGACGACACTTGCGTCATCGCCTGCGTCAAGCGCGGCGTGGAAGTGATCCAGCAGAACCTCGAAGACGGCCTGGCGCTGTTCGACGACAAGCAGTTCGACACCGTGGTGCTGTCGCAGACGCTGCAGTCCATGCACCGCACCGAACACATCCTGCGTGAAATGGCGCGGGTGGCGCGCCACGGCGTCGTGTCGTTTCCCAATTTCGGCTACTGGCCGCACGGCTGGATGATCCTGCGCGGCCGCATGCCGGTGACCGGCCAGATGCCCTACCAGTGGTACAACACGCCGAACATCCACCTGTGCACGCTGCGCGACTTCGAACAGCTGGCCGGTGACCTGGGGCTGCGCATCCTGGAGCGCGCCACGTTCAACGAAGGGCGCGAGATCAAGGCCTTTCCCAGCTGGCGCAGCACCCTGGCGGTGTACCGCTTCGCCTCTCCCTGACTTTCTGCAACGGCGGCTGACGGCCCGGGCGATCCGCGCCTAAAATGCCGCAAGCCCGCCGCGCACGCCTGTGCGCCGCGCCGGCCCGTTCCAGGAGACCGTCATTACCGCTGTATCCAACGTCTACACCAGCCCCCGCGTCGCACCCCTGCTGGTCCTGGGGTTTGCCAGCGGATTGCCGCTGGCCCTGACCAGCGGCACCTTGCAGGCGTGGGCCACCGTGGCCGGCGTGCCGTTGCAGCAGATCGGTTTCCTGACCCTGGTAGGCACCGCCTACACCCTGAAATTCCTGTGGGCCCCGCTGGTCGACCGCTACGTGCCGCCGTTGCTGGGCCGGCGCCGTGGCTGGATGCTGGTCACGCAGATCCTGCTGGGCCTGGCCATCATGGTCATGGGCACGCTGTCGCCGTCGTCGGCCTTGCAGACGCTGGCGCTGCTGGCGCTGCTGGTGGCGTTTCTTTCCGCCACCCAGGACATCGCCTTTGACGCCTACTGCACCGACGTGCTGCGCAAGGAAGAGCGGGGCGCGGGCGCGGCCATCAAGGTCATGGGCTACCGACTGGCCATGATCGTGTCGGGCGGGCTGGCGCTGATCATGGCGGATCAATGGATCGGCTGGGGCAATACCTACGTGGTGATGGGCGGCCTGATGCTGCTGTGCGCGCTGGCCACGTTGTGGGCGCCCGAGCCGGAACGCGTGGCCGTGGCGCCGCGCAGCCTGGGCGAGGCCGTGGCGGCGCCATTGCAGGAATTCTTCACCCGCCGCGGCGCCTTGATGGTGCTGCTGCTGATCGTGCTGTACAAGCTGGGCGACGCCTTTGCCGGTGCCTTGTCCACCACCTTCCTGATCCGTGGCGCGGGCTACACGCCCACCGAGGTTGGCGCGGTCAACAAAGTCATGGGCATGGCCGCCACCATCGTCGGCGCACTGGCCGGCGGCTTCATCATGTCGCGCTGGACGCTGTATCGGTCGCTGATGGTGTTCGGCCTGCTGCAGGCGGTGTCCAACCTGGGCTATTGGCTGATCGCCGTCAGCCCCAAGAGCATCTGGCTGATGGCCAGCGCGGTTGGCCTGGAAAACCTCTGCGGCGGGCTGGGCACGGCCTCGTTCGTGGGCCTGCTGATGGCCCTGTGCCGCCAGCGCTTTTCGGCCACGCAGTTCGCGCTCTTGTCGGCGCTGTCGGCCGTCGGCCGCACCTACCTGGCCGGACCGCTGACGCCGCCCCTGGTCGAGCACCTGGGCTGGCCCGGCTTCTTCCTGGTGACGGTCGTCATTGCGCTGCCCGGGCTGGTGCTGCTGCGCATGCTGCGCGGCAGCATCGAGGCCATGATCCAGAACGGGGACGCCTGAGTCCCCGCCCGGCGATTTATTCCTTATTCCTCGCCGGTCAGCCGCACGATCAGCACATCGCTGGGCAGGGCTTCCAGCAGCCGTTCGGCGACGCTGCCGATGGCCGTGCGCAAGAGGCCCGTGCGGCCATGGGTGCCCGTCACCACCAGGTCCGATCGATGGTTGAACGAGTATTCCGACAGCACGGTTTCCGGCTGGCCGCATTCCAGCACCACCTGGGGCGCCGCCACGTCCGCCAGTTCCGCCGTGTCGGCGATGAACTCGCGCGCACTTTGCTCGGCCGCCTTGTAGAAGCTGCGCGTCACGGCGTCGTCCGGCACGTTCTTGCCCTGGAACGGCACATCGTAGGCATGGAACAGCGTCAGGTTGGCGTCGGGCACGAGCTGCAGCGCGGCGCGCAGCGCCTGGCGCGAGCCGGGCGAAAAGTCGGTGGCGACCAGCACGTCGTGATACGGCTTGCGCGGGCGGGTCTTGACCACCAGCACAGGTTGGCGGGCCTGCCGCGCCAGCTTTTCCACCGTGGTGCCCAGCAGCAGCCGGCCCAGCGTTTCGTCGCGGGCGATGCCGGTGACGATCAACGAGCAGCCGAAGCTGTCGGCGGTTTCCATGATGCGCACCAGCGGATCCCCGGTGGTCACCACCACTTCGGTGGGCACGCCGGCGTCGGCCAGGTCTTCGGCCAGTTCGCGCTCGGCCAGGGCCTTGTGGTCGGTGGACAGCCGGCGCCAGACCGGCGTGGTCAGCCGCGCCGGCACGGCATGGGTTTCCATGACGTGCAGCACGACCAGCTTGGTGTTGCGTTCCTTGGCCAGTTGCAGCGCCCGGTCCAGCGCGCGGTCGCCCCGCGCGCTCAGGTCCGTGGCCAGAAGGATGGGGCCAGGTTGTTGCGACATACGATTCTCCCGATGTGAGGCCGGGCTGGCGGCTCCCGCAAGCCGCGTCCGGCCGATGGCGCCCTTGGCGGGCATACCCCATTGTCCGGGCGTGGCGCGGGCCGGGGCTTGATCGATATCAACGTGCTTGCAGCGTAAGGGATGGCGGGGGCCCGCGGCAACGCCATTGCGCGGTGTCAATACAATGGGGGCCTGCCGCCTGCCCGGGGTCCGTCCCCGGCCAGGCGCCGTTCCATCCACGGCCCGACCCATGTTTCCCGATCTTTCTCCCGTCCTGCTGCACACGCTTTATCTCGTTGCCATCGTGGCCGAAGCCATGACCGCAGCGCTATCGGCCGGTCGGCGCGACATGGACTGGATGGGCGTATGCATCATCGCCTGCGTCACCGCGCTGGGCGGCGGTTCGCTGCGCGACGTGCTGCTGGGCCATTACCCGCTGACCTGGGTGATTCACCCTGAGTACCTCTGGATGACGGCGGGCGCGGCGCTGCTGACGGCCCTGATCGCGCCGATCATGCGGCGGCTGCGCAGCCTGTTCCTTCTGGCCGACGCACTGGGCCTGGTGGCGTTCACGGTCATTGGTTGCCAGGTGGCGCAGCTGATGCAGCTGCCGATCACGGTGGTGCTGATCAGCGGCATGATCACCGGCTGCGCCGGCGGGGTGCTGCGCGACGTGCTCTGCAACGAGGTGCCGCTGCTGTTCCGCAAGGAACTCTACGCCAGCGTGTCGGTGGTGACCGGCGCGCTGTACCTGGGCAGCCAGTCGCTGGGGCTGTCCGCCAATGCCGCCGTGCCCATCGCCCTGGCCGCCGGCCTGGCCTTGCGCCTGCTCGCCCTGCGCTTTAACTGGCAGATGCCCAAGTTCGTCTACCGCGACGACTGGGATTGACGCGTCGCGTCGGCACCTGCTGACCGAGCGCCTGACTCGCCCACTGCCGCAGTTCGACTGTCGTGCCGATGGCCATCAACGGATTCATGCGCGAACTGCTGCAACAATTTTCTTATTTGTGTTTCAATAGATTTCTAGTATCTTCTCTGGGTCGCAATACTTGCATCACGCAGCACAAGGGGAGCCGATTGGACGTCAAAGCGCCCGCCACGATTCCGTATTTCCTGCAGGAACAGATTCGTGAGTTGATAGTGGATGGCACTATCCGGCCCGGGCAGCCGTTGCGGGAACAGGAACTGGAGCAGCGTTTCGGCACCAGCCGCAGCCCCATCCGGGAAGCGCTGCGGTTGCTGGAATTGAGCGGCCTGGTGACGCATGTCCAGCGCAAAGGTTTCAGGGCCACCCTGTATTCGGAAACCCAGATCCGCCACCTGTACAAGCTGCGCGCGGAGCTGGAAGCCTACTGCATCCGCCAGGTCGCCGAGATGGACGACGTGTCGCCGCTGGTGGCCGAACTGCGCACCTACGACGATGCCATCGCCGCGGCCATGGCCAAGCGCGACGTGCGCGCCTACATCGCGGCGTTGCGCGAGTTCTACCTGGCCGGCGCCCGCTTCACGGGCAATGTGCCGTTGGTGGAGGTGCTGACCAAGCTGTACGAGCAGGTCGAGCCGCTGCGCTACCTGCTGGCCCGGCAGAGCATGGACTCGAACAAGCTGCAGACCTACACCCAGGGCATCACGCAGGCCATGGCCAGCCGCGACTTCGAGCGCGCGGCCGAACTGACGCGCAGCTACGTGCTGGATGTGCTGCCGGGCATTTTGCGGGCCTACCACGAGGCCTCGCTGCAGGACGCCGAAGAGCCGGCGCCGCGTTTCGGCCGCGGCTAGCGCGCGGCCCCTTTCTCGTCGATTGTTCTCAGCGCGCCTGCGGCGTGCGCACCGCGATGCCGGCTTCTTGCAGCGCGTCGCGGATGGCGCGCGCGAACACCAGCGCGTTGGGCTGGTCGCCGTGGATACAGAGCGTGTCGGCCTGCACCGGCACGTCCTTGCCGTCGACCGAGCGCACCAGGCCTTCGCGGGCCATGCGCAGCACCTGCGCCACCGCCTGGTCCACGTCTTCGATCATGGCGCCCGCGCGGGTGCGCGGGGTGAGCGAGCCGTCGTCCTGGTAGGACCGGTCGGCAAAGACTTCGCTGGCGGCGGCCAGGCCGATGTCGCGGGCGGCATCGATCAGCTTGCTGCCTGCCAGGCCGTACAGCACTAGCGAGGCATCCACGTCTTTCACCGCCTGGCAGATGGCGCGCGCCAGGCCGGCGTCTTTGGCGGCCATGTTGTACAGCGCGCCGTGCGCCTTGACGTGGTGCAGCCGCGCACCTTGCGAAGCGGCCACGCCGGCCAGCGCGCCGATCTGGTAGACGACGATGTCGTAGGCTTCTTCGGGCGTGGTGGGGATGGCACGGCGGCCGAAGCCGGCCAGGTCCTGCAGGCTGGGGTGCGCGCCCAGCGCCACGCCCTGGGCCAGCGCGGCGGCCACGGTCTTGCGCAAGGTGGCGGGGTCGCCGCCATGGAAGCCGCAGGCAATGTTGGCCGAGCTGACGAACGCCAGCACCGCGGCATCGTTGCCCATGGTCCAGGCGCCGTAGCTTTCGCCCATGTCGCAGTTCAGGTCGATGCTTTGGCTCATGTCAGTGTCCTTGTGTCAGCAAGGCGCGCAGCGGCGCCAGCGTGTCCAGCAATTGGGTAAAGGCGCGTTCGCGTTCACCGTCCAGGCGCTGGGCCTCGTCCAGTTCGATCCGCGCAAAGCGCAGGGTGCGTCCCGGGGCGTATTGGGCCAGCAGCGGCAGGTCGACGGTGGCGATCTGCGCGATCTTGGGGTAGCCGCCGGTGGTCTGGCGGTCGGCCATGAGGATGATGGCTTCGCCGCCGGACGGCACCTGCACGGTACCGAAGCAGGCGGCTTCCGACAGCATCTGGCGCGGTTGGCTCATGGACAGCGCAGGCCCCAGCAAGCGATAGCCCATGCGGTCCGATTGCGGACTGATGCGAAATTCCGAGCCGCCGAAGGCATGGCGGGTGGCTTCGGAAAATTCTTCCCATTGCAGGCCGGGCAGGAAACGGATGGCGTCGCGTTGCTTATGGCCCAGCGCGCCGGGCAGGTAGATGCGGATGTCCCACAGCGCTTTCTGCAGGGCGTCCAGATCGGAATGGCCCAGCGCCTGGCGCAGGCCGACCTGGTCGCCCTTTGCCAGCGCGCGGCCTTCGAAGCCGCCGAAGCCGCTGCGCAGGTAGGTGGTTTCGCTGCCCATCACGGACGGCAGCGCAAAACCGCCATGCACCGCCAGGTAGCCGCGCACGCCGTTGGCGGGCCGGGCGCCGAACGCCAGCGTGTCGCCCGTGCGCGCCACCAACGGGCGGTGCAAGGGGATGTCCTGGCCGTTGAGCGTGGCGCCCAGGTCGGCGCCCGCCAGCGCGAAGCAGGCTGGCGCATCAAAGCGCAGCGTGGGGCCGGTCAGGGTCATTTCGAGCGTGGCCGGGTCGCCGGTGTTGCCGGCCAGCGCATTGGCCAGGCGGTGGGCGCGTTCGTCCATGGCGCCGGCGGCGGGAATGCCCTGGTGCTGGTAGCCGTCGCGGCCGCGGTTCTGGAAACTGGACAGCATGCCCGGCTTGATGACGGTGATGCTCACGGCCGGGCCTCGCGCAGACGGTCGAATGCTTCAGGGGTGATGGGCACGAAGCGGACCGAGTCGCCGGGTTGCAGCAGCGCAGCCGGTTCGCGCGCGGGGTCGAACATGGTCAGCGGCGTGGTGCCGATGATGTGCCAGCCGCCGGGCAGGCGGTTGGGATAGATGACGGTCTGGCGATTGGCGATGGCCACGGCGCCAGGGGGCACCGCCGTGCGTGGCGACGCGCGCCGCGGCAGGTTCAGCTTGTCGTCGTGTACGCCCAGGTAGGCATGGCCGGGCGCAAAGCCCAGCATGAACACCATGCTGCGCGGCCCGCTGTGCAGCGCGATGACCTCGTCGGGCGTCAGGCCAGCGGCGGCGGCCACGTCGAGCAGGTCGGGGCCGTGTTCGCCGCCGTAGCAGACGGGCACGTCGACCTCGCGGCCGGCCGTGGCGTCGGCGGCAATGCCTTCGGCCAACAGGGTTTCAATGCGCTCGGCCAGGCTGGCGTACGTGGGGCCGTTGCCCAGGCCGTCGGGCCGGTAGTGGACCGCCACCGCCACGAACGAGGGCACCACGTCGGTCACGCCCGGCAGGCCGGCGTCGCGCAGCTTGCGCGCCGCGGCCAGGCAGGTGCGTCCGATCGAGGCATCGATCTGGTCGCCGAACGAGACGATCAGGCAGCGGTCACCCTGGGGCTGGATGCGCCAGGTGATTTCGGCCGAAGAAGGTGGGTCGGATATTGCGTTCAACGGCACGAAACCTGTAGAGACGGATTACTTGGCGAACAACGAATCCAGGTTCTTGAATGCCTTGAATTCCAGCGCATTGCCCGACGGATCCAGGAAGAACATGGTGGCCTGTTCGCCGACTTCGCCCTTGAAGCGGATGTAGGGCTCGATGACGAACTCGGTGCCGGCATCGGTCAGGCGCTTGGCCATGGCTTCCCATTGTTCCATGGAAAGCACCGCGCCGAAATGGCGCACGGGCACATTATGCGAATCGACGGCGCTGGTGGCCTTGTGGCCGCACTCGCTGGGGGCCAGGTGGGCGACGATCTGGTGGCCGTAGAAATTGAAGTCGATCCATTCGGGCGAGCTGCGGCCCTCGGGACAGCCCAGCTTTTCGCCGTAGAAGGCGCGGGCTTCGGCCAGGTCACGGACCGGGAAGGCCAGGTGGAACGGCGGCAAGTTGGTTTGAGCGGTCATGAAAAGCTCCGGATAAGGCGGAAAAGGTAAATCAGAATGCGGACCGTCACCATCGGGTCGTGTCCTGATTGCTAGTTTAAGAATTGTTTTTTTGATTGAAAAACGATATTTTTTGTGTCTTAGCATCGAAAATATTGATCGTGATCAAAGAATTCAAGACCTTCATCGCCGTGGCGCGGGACGGCACCTTTACGGGGGCGGGCGCCCAGCTGGGCCTGACCCAGTCGGCCGTCAGCGCGCAGATCAAGCGCCTGGAGGAATACCTGGGCGTGGCGCTGTTCGACCGCGGCGCGCGCGCGGCGACGCTGAACGCGCACGGGCGCGAGATGCTGCCGCAGGCCGAGGAACTGGTGGCCATGGCCGAGCGCATGGCCACGGCGGGCGCCGGGCACGTCAGCGGATCGCTGCGCATCGGCGCCATCGCCTCGGTGCAGCAGGACCTGCTGGTGCGGGCGCTGGGGGAATTCCGCGCAGGCTATCCGGACGTGCGGGTGCGCATCGTGCCGGGGGTGTCGTTGTCGCTTTTGGGGCAGGTGGACGCGGGCGAGGTCGACATGGCGCTGTTGATCCGGCCGCCGTTCGCCTTGCCGCCTGAATTGGGCTGGCAGCCACTGCTGCGCGAAGAAGTCGTGCTGGCCATGCCGGAATCGATGCCGCCGGCGCCGTGGCGCGAGCTGCTGGCGACGCAGCCGTTCATCCGCTACGACCGGGCGTCGTTCGGCGGGCGGGTGGTGGACCTGTTCCTGAAGAAGCAGCGCATCACGGTGCACGAGGCGGTGGAACTCGATGAGATCGAGGCCATTGCCAATATGGTGCGGCACGGGCTGGGGGTGGGGTTGTTGCCGCGGCTGCGGGGCTTGAACCTGGACGGCTTGCGGCTGCTGTCGCTGGGCGAGGCGGCGTTCTACCGGGAAATCGGCATCATCGGGCGCTTGCCGTTCGATGCGGGCAGCGTCGGGGGCAAAATGGCGGAATGCCTGGGGCGGGCCGCGGCTGCGCCCGGGGAGGCCTGGGACAAGTGAAATCCAGCGGCACGCGCGCGGTATCTGGCGAGGAATGTGCGGGTGCCGAGCGCGGGCCCCATTGGCCCGGAAGATACGGGGCGGGCAGGTGGGGGCGCGCCACGCTGGGGGAGCAATTGAAAAAGAGGGGCCCCGACAGGGCCCCTCTTTTTCTGCGCCTTGCCGTTGCGGGCTTTACAGCCGGTCGCAGCGGACCGTGATGGGGTGGTCGCGCAGCGTGGTCATGACCAGGTCGTCGACGTGGCCTTCGACGTCGGTGATGACGTAGCCGATCTGGCCCTTGGTCTGCAGGGTCTGGCTGACGATGTTCAGGCCGTGTTGGGCCATCAGGTTGTCGAGCGTGCCCAGGGCGCCGGGGGCGTTGCGGTGCACGTGCAGGATGCGGGTGGCGCCGGCCTGTTCCAGGAAGGGCAGTTCGGGGAAGTTGACGGCGCCCTTGGTGGTGCCGGCCTGTAGGAAGCGCACGAGCTTTTCGGCGACTTCGCGGCCGATGTTCTCTTGGGATTCCTGCGTGCTGCCGCCGATGTGCGGGGTGAGGATGACGTTGGGCAGTCCGATCAGGGGGCTGGCCAGCGGTTCGTCGGCGCTCTTGGGTTCGGTGGGGAAGACGTCGAGCGCGGCGCCGGCCAGGTGGCCGGATTTCAGGGCGGCGTGCAGGGCGTTGATGTCGACGACGGTGCCGCGCGAGGCGTTGATGAGGATGGCACCGCGGCGCATGCGGGCCAGGGCGTCGGCGTCGATGATGTTTTCGGTGGACTTGCCGCCGGGCACGTGCAGGGTCACGACGTCGGCCTGTTCGAGCAGGTCGTTGAGCGAGCCGGCAGGGCGGGCGTTGCCCAGGGGCAGCTTGGCTTCGACGTCGTGGTAGAGGACGCGCATGCCCAGGCTTTCGGCCAGGGTGCTGATCTGTGAGCCGATGTTGCCGTAGCCGACGATGCCCAGCGTCTTGCCGCGGGTCTCGAAAGCGCCGGACGCGCTCTTGTCCCAGTGGCCCAGGTGCACGCGGGCGTTCTTTTCGGGAATGCGGCGCAGCAGCAGGATGGCTTCGCCCAGCACCAGCTCGGCGACCGAGCGGGTGTTCGAGAAGGGGGCGTTGAACACCGGGATGCCACGCTGCATGGCGGTGTCGAGATCGACCTGGTTGGTGCCGATGCAGAAGCAGCCGACGACGCGCAGGTCGGGGTTGCCGGACAGCAGGGCGGCGTCCAGGTGGGTGCGAGAACGGATGCCGGCGACGTGGGCGCCACGCAGGGCGTCCTGCATCTGCGCGGGCGGCAGGGCCGCGGCGTGCGAGACGATGTCGGTGTAGCCCGCGTTTTCGAAGACGGCGCGGGCGCTCGGGTGGATGTTCTCGAACAGGACGATTTTTGCCATGACTGCCAGGGGTCGGGTGGGGAAATACGTTCTATTTATTGTGGCCCATTTTTGCTGCAGTGCAAGGAGTAGCCATTGGCGCGGTGTGGATGAATTGTTTCAACGGCCGCGCCGGGAAAGCGTTTGCCCGGCCAGCCCCTGCATGGGCTGGCC
>NZ_JCBANA010000111.1:0-14439 GCF_059760725.1 Achromobacter sp. 1014246743 | reverse complement strand
GCCACGGCCCGCATGCCGCCCGCCCGTGGCGGCATGCGAGCCGGCGCCGCCCCCCTTCCCACATCGCCAGCGCGCCGCTGACCGCATACAATCCGGTTTTCGGCTTGGCGATGCCCTGCGATGGAGCTCAACGAATACTTGCGTGTCCTGGGTACCAGCTTCTTTTTCGCGCTGGCGACCTTGTTGCCATTCCTGAATCCGCCGGCAATCGCCCCCATCTTCCTGTCGCTGACCGAAGGCGCGTCTTCGGCCACCCGCACGGTGCTGGCCAAGCGGGTTGCCGTGAATGTCGGACTGATGCTGATCGTGGCCATGGTGGCCGGCAACGTGCTGCTGAGCTTTTTCGGCATCTCGCTGTCGATCGTGCGGGTGGGCGGCGGCCTGCTGGTCATCGCCAGCGCCTGGCGCCTGGTCAATTCGCCCGACGCCGACACCGAGCGGGTGGCGCGCATGGCCGAATCCTTCACCCCTGAAATGGCCAAGGCCCGGGCGTTCTATCCGCTGACCTTTCCCATCAGCTGCGGCCCCGGCTCGATCGCGGCGGCCATCACCGTGGGCGTGTCGCTGCGCGACCAGAACCACGTGCTGAGCCTGCTGCGGCTGGGCGGATCGATCCCCGGCATCATCGTCGTGTCGCTCACGCTATACGTCTGCCTGCGCTTTGCGGCGCAGATGCTGCACCGGCTGGGCGACAATGGCACCGCGGTGTTCATGCGCATGTCGGCCTTCATCATGCTGTGCCTGGGCGTACAGATCTTCTGGGAAGGCTCGCGCGAACTGCTGCTGGGCGTGCTGCAGCAAGGCATGCAACCAATTCCGATTCCCAAGGCCTAAGCCTGCCTGATCCGCCGTCCCGGCGCGCCGCACCCGACTCGGGCTGCCGCGACCGGGGCTTACCTTTTGAACCCTTAACGCAGAATCACCATGACTTCCCGCTCAGAACGCCTGCTTCGCCTGATCGCCCTCTTCTGTTTCGGCGCCGTGGGCATTGCCCTGATTTCCCAGTATGCCTTCGACATGCCGCCCTGCGCCTGGTGCGTGATGCAGCGCCTGATCTACCTGGTGATCGGCGTCATTGCCCTGGTGGGCGGTTTTGGCGGCGGCCGTGTGCTGACCCGCGTCTGCGGCGGCCTGGCGGCGCTGCTGGCCGCCACCGGCGTGGCCGCGGCGTGGTACCAGTACAGCGTGGCCGCCAAGATGCTGTCGTGCGACCAGACCTTCGCCGACCGCTTCATGACCGGCATCGGCCTGGACGGCAGCGTGCCCTGGCTGTTCGGCATCTACGCCACCTGCATGGACGCCGTGGTGCCGGTGCTGGGCATCGAATATGCCCTGTGGAGCCTGGCGCTGTTCGTGATCCTGTTCTTCATGGCGTTGCCCGTCGTGTTTGGACGCGGCCGGCCGGGCGCCCTTTGAAGTACCTGACCGGTTACCCCGAATCGTTGCTGGCGCAGGCCCGCACCCTGCTCGACCAAGGCAAGCTGGGGCCGGCGCTCTTGGCCCGCTATCCCGGCGGCGCACACGACGTGCGCACCGACCGGGCGCTCTACGACTATGTGGTGGACCTGAAGAACACCTATATCCGCAACGGCGCGCCGCTCAGCAAGATCGCGTTCGACAGCAAGATCCACGTGATCCAGCACGCGCTGGGCCAGCACACCTATATCTCGCGCGTGCAGGGCGGCAAGCTCAAGGCCAAGCACGAGATCCGCGTGGCCACGCTGTTCAAGGCCGTGCCCGAGCCATTCCTGAAGATGATCACGGTGCACGAACTGGCCCACCTGAAGGAAAAGGACCACAACAAGGCCTTCTACAACCTGTGCCAGTTGATGGAACCGCAGTACCACCAGTACGAGTTCGACCTGCGGCTGTACCTGACCCATCTTGAGGCCACCCGCCAGCCGCTCTGGGACGTCAACGCCCAGGCGTGAGGCCATGCGGCCCAAAAAAAATCGCCGCCCCGAGGGGCGGCGATTTGCATGCCGAAGCAAGATCCGCAATCAGGCGTCGTTGGCGGCGTAGCCCATGTTGAATTGCAGGCCGCTGGCGCCTTCGTCTTCGCCGGGCTCCGCACGCGACTGGCCCAGGCGAGCCAGGTATTCCGCGGTGATGTCGCCGGTGATGTATTCGCCGTCGAAGCACGAGGCTTCGAAGCGCGACAGCTTGGGATTGATGTCCCGCACGGCCTGCTGCATGTCGTGCAAGTCTTGGTAGACCAGGCTGTCGGCGCCGATGGCACGGGCGATTTCCTCGTCGCTGCGGCCGGTGGCGATGAGCTCGCTCTGCGTGGGCATGTCGATGCCGTAGACGTTGGGGAAACGCACCGGAGGCGCGGCCGAGGCGAAGTACACCTTGTTGGCACCGGCGGCGCGCGCCATGTCGACGATTTCACGGCTGGTGGTGCCGCGCACGATGGAATCGTCCACCAGCAGCACGTTCTTGCCCTTGAATTCCATGCCGATGGCATTGAGCTTCTGGCGCACCGACTTACGGCGCACGGCCTGGCCCGGCATGATGAAGGTGCGACCCACGTAGCGGTTCTTGATGAGACCTTCGCGGTAGTCCAGGTTCAGGCGCGCGGCCAGCTGCATGGCGGCCGGGCGCGAGGAATCAGGAATGGGCATGACCACGTCGATATCGCCCAGGCGCATGTTGCGGGCAACCTTGTCGGCCAGGTATTCGCCCATGCGCAGGCGCGCGTCGTACACCGACACGCCGTCGATCAGGGAATCGGGACGCGCGAAGTAGACGTATTCGAAGATGCAGGGCACGAGCTGGGGGTTGTCGGCGCACTGGCGGCTGACGAAGCGGCCGTCCAGGTCGACGAACACGGCTTCGCCCGGCTCGACGTCGCGCACGAAGGCAAAACCGCTGCCTTCCAGGGCCACGGATTCGGATGCCACCATCCATTCGACGCCTTCGTCGGTTTCCTGGCGGCCGATGCACAGCGGACGAATGCCGTTGGGATCGCGGAAGGCCAGCAAGCCATAGCCGGAAATCTGCGCGACCACGGCGTAGGCGCCGCGCACGCGCTTGTGCACGGCCGAGACGGCGCGGAAGATCGCGTCGTCATCGAGCGACACGCCGTTGGCCGAGGATTGCAGCTCGTGCGCCAGCACGTTCAGCAGGACTTCGGAGTCGGAGTTGGTGTTGATGTGGCGGCGGTCGACGCGGTAGAGCGATTCGCGCAGTTCGCGCCAGTTGGTCAGGTTGCCGTTGTGGGCAAACATGATGCCGAACGGGGCGTTGACGTAGAACGGCTGCGCTTCTTCTTCGCTGGCGCTGGAGCCGGCGGTGGGATAGCGCACCTGGCCCACGCCGGACGTGCCCGGCAAGGCGCGCATGTTGCGCGTGCGGAATACGTCGCGCACCAGGCCGTGGGCCTTGTACATATTGAACTGGTTGCCTTGCGACGTCGCAATGCCCGCGGCGTCCTGCCCGCGATGCTGCAACAGCAGCAAGCTGTCATAGAGCAGCTGGTTGACCGGCCCGCGCCCGATGACCCCTACGATTCCACACATGGTGACATTTCCTGGTTGATGTAAAGCTAATCAATACGGCAGCCAAGTCGCCAGGGACGGCGGCAGCCACGTCTTGACATGTTTGATGGCCTCGATGGCCGAATGCGAAAACATGGCGTCCTGCCACCAGGGCTCTTGGGGCAACGGCGTATAGCCGGCGGCGGCGACCAGCGCCAGCACGATCAAGAGACCCCGGGCAAGACCGAACATGCCGCCCAGGCCGTGGTCGGCCGGGCCCAGTCCGGTGCTGCGGATCAAGGCGGCAAGCGTCATGTTGACCAACCCCACGCCGAGCAGCACGATAATGAAAACCACCGCGTACGAGACACCCATGCGCAGCAGCGTCGTTTCAATATAGGGCTCCAGCCAGGTATAGACCGTGGGGCCCCACCATATCGCGGCCACGAAGGCCAGCAGATAGGCGACCAGCGACAGCACCTCTTTGAGCAGGCCGCGCACCAGGCCCAGCACACCCGATACCGCCAGGATGGCCAGCACGACGAAGTCGAAACCGGTCACTACTGGGCGGCGGCAATGAAACCGTTGTCATAGCCCAGGGTGCGCAACCGCGCCTGGGCCGCCTGCGCCGCCTCGCGCGAGGGGAACGGCCCCACGCGCAGACGGTACTGCTGCTTGCCTCCGATGGAAGCCTGCTCGACGAATGCGTTGGTGACACCGGCCTGGTGCAGCTTGGCGCGGCGCGACTGGGCGTCTTCGGACGTGGTGTAGGCGGCGATCTGCAGCACGAAATTGCCCTTGGCGGCCGCCGGCTTGGGCGCGGGCGTGGCAGCGGCGGGCGCGGAGCGCCCTTCCAGCAGCGCCAGCGCGCGAGCGCCGTCGTCGGAACGGGTTTCAGGCTTGGGCGTGGCCGGCTTGGGCTCGGGCTTGGTTTCCGGCTTGGGCGGCGGGGTCTGGGCCGTGCGCGGCGGCGTGGCGGCCGGCGGCGTGGCAACAGGCGGCGTCGTGGCCGGCGGGGTGGTCGCCGGCGGCGTGGCGGTCTGCGGCTGTGCCGACGTGACCGGCGGCGGCGTGGGAATGCTGGGCGGCTCGTTGGGCGCGGTGCCCTGCGCCGCGGGCGTGGGGGTGGCCACGCCGGCCTGGGGTTCGCTCACCTGCGGCTGGAACGGCGTATTGCGTTCCGGCACCCTGATGGGGATGTTGTCGGCAACGGGGACGGGCTGGGAATCCAGCACCATGGGCAGGATGATGACGGCCGCCAGCACCAGCGCGATGGCGCCTGCCAGTCTGCGCCGAGCGCGTCCGCGCAGTTCCGCCGCCTGGACCTCGCTAGGCACCGCCGCCCGTTTGGAGGGCTGCGCCTGGTCGGCAGGATCTTTGCGATTGAAAAAACCCATGGGAGAGAATTCCTTGCCTACGTGTTTTTTGCTTACGCCTTGCGGCCCAGCGACTGCAAAACCGAGGCCACGGTGAGAAACGAGCCAAACACCACGATTCTATCATTCTCGCCCGCCCGTTCGCGCGCCGCGGCAAAGGCTTGCGCGGGGTCCGGGAAGGCGGACACGCCCGGCGCCTGCCCTGCAGCGGGCGCGGCAGGCAAGGCGGCGGCGACCTGGTCGGCCAGGGCTTGACCGCTGCCCCCGCGCGGGCCGGGCAGGCCCGCGCAGAACCAGTGATCGATGCGTGCGCCCAGCTTGGCCACGACGCCGGCCAGGTCCTTGTCGTTGAGCATGCCGAACACCGCGTAGGTGTAGGGATGGAAACCCATGTTGTCCAGGTTCTGCGCCAGCACGGCGGCGGCGTGCGGGTTATGGGCGACGTCCAGGATGATGGTGGGTTGGCCCGGCAGGATCTGGAAGCGGCCGGGCAGTGACGCCTGCAAGAGACCCTGGCGCACGGCCTGCGCGGGCACCGGCAGGCGGTCGCGCACGGATTCCAGCGCGGCGAGCGCCGCCGAGGCGTTCAGCAGCTGGTTGGCGCCGCGCAGCGCCGGGTACGCCAGCGCACCGCGGCGTTGTTCGCGTCCGCCATAGGCCCACTGCTGGCGGTCGCCGGAATAGTTGAAGTCGCGGCCGAACAGCCAGAGGTCGGCGCCGATTTTCTCGACGTGGTCCAGCAGCGACTGCGGCGGCACCGGGTCGCTGCAGATGGCGGGCCGGCCGGCGCGGTAGATGTGGGCTTTTTCGAAGCCGATCTTTTCGCGGGTGTCGCCCAGCCAATCGGTGTGGTCCAGGTCGACGCTGGTGACGACGGAACAGTCGGCATCAATGATGTTGACGGCGTCCAGACGGCCGCCCAGGCCGACTTCGAGCACCACGGCGTCCAGGCGCGACTGGGCAAAGAGACGCAGGATGGCCAGGGTGGTGAATTCGAAGTACGTCAGCGAGGTTTCGCCGCGCGCGGCTTCGACGGCGACGAACTGCTCGATCAGCGCCGCATCGGTGGCGATCTGGCCGTTGACGCGGGCGCGCTCGTTGAAATCGATGAGGTGGGGCGACGTGTACAGCCCGACCTTGTAGCCCGCCGCCAGCAGGATGGCTTCGAGCATGGCGCAGGTGGAGCCCTTGCCGTTGGTGCCGCCCACCACGAACTTCACGCCCGACAGCGCCAGGTCCATGCGCGCAGCCACCTCACGGACGCGTTCCAGTCCCATGTCGATGGCCGTGGCGTGGATGGATTCCAGGTATTGCAGCCAGTCGGACAGGGTGGCGGAAGCGTCGGGCGTGCGGGCAGAAGGCATGTCGGGGTCGCAAAGGAAGTCAGCCCGCAATTTTAACAGTCGCGGCCCGTGTTTTCCCTAATCCCCCAGGGAGTGCAGCGGTATCGCCCGGGAAAAATCGCTTGCCGATGTTTTTTTCATACGTGAAAATAAATTCACATATGAAAACTCAAAAGGAAGAGACATGACGCAGCGCAAGACCCCGGCCTGGCTGGTGCGGGAAGCGGACGTTCCGGGTTACCACCCCGCCAACCACACCGGTACGCTGAACCGCCGACTGATCGGCCCGGACACGGTGGGCGCGCGCGGCGTGGAGGTCCTGCTGGGCGTGATCGACAAGGGCAAGGGCGCGCTGCCGCACGCCCATCCGGGCATCGAGCAGGTCTGTTACCTGCTGTCAGGCACTGCCCGTGCCCAGGTGGCGGATGAATGGGCCGACATGGGCCCGGGCGACTGCTGCTATTTCCCGCCGGACATCCCGCACGTGTTCACCGTCACCAGTGACGAGCCCGCCCGCCTGCTGGTGATCTACACACCGCCCTACGAAGAGTCGCCCGACCGCGTGATCCGGAATTTCCCGCCAGCCGCGGCCGGCGCCTGAGGCGTCGCGGATACCGGCAACGAACCCGTCCACCCCCCAAGAAAACCAGGCAGCGGCCGCAGAGCCGCGCCCGGCATCCCCATCAGGAGACAACCCCATGCAAGCCCTAAGACTATTTGCCGCCCTGCTCGCCAGTGGCGCCACGCTGCTGGCCCAGCCCGCCGCACACGCGGCGACGGACTACCCCAACAAGCCCATCACCCTGATCGTGCCCTTCCCGGCCGGCTCGGGCACCGACGCCGTCGGCCGCATCTTCGGCGCCGAGCTGTCGACCATCCTGGGGCAGCAGGTGGTGGTGGAGAACAAGCCCGGCGCCAACGCCACCATCGCGGCGAGCTATGTGGCGCGGGCGCGGCCGGACGGCTACACCCTGTTCGTCACGACCAATACCTCGCACTCGGCCGCCCCCTGGCTGATGAAGAACATTCCCTATGACCCGGTCAAGGATTTCACGCCGATCGCGCGCGGTGGCAACCTGCCTTTCATTCTGGTCGTGAACCCCAAGCGCCCCTGGAAGTCGGTGGCGGACCTGGTGGCCGATGCGCGCCAGCATCCCGGCCGCATCACCTACGCCAGCGGCAACAGCACCGGCATCGTGGCCGGCGCCACGCTGGCCAATCGCGCCAAGATCGACATCCTGCACGTGCCCTACAAAGGCACCCCGCAAGGCCTGACCGACGTGGTCGGCGGCCAGGTGGATTTCATGTTCACCGACCTGGCATCCGGCCTGCCGTTCGTGCAATCGGGCCAGTTGCGCGCGCTGGCGGTCTCCACCGCCGAGCGCAGCGCCATCGTGCCGGACCTGCCGTCCATGGCCGAATCGGGCGTGCCGGATTTCGACCTGAATTCCTGGAACGGCTACTTCGGGCCGGCCGGCATGCCGCCCGAGGTAGTGGCCAGGCTGAACGACGCCATCAAGCAGGTGGTGGCCAAGCCCGACGTGCGCAAGCGCCTGGCCGGCCTGGGCTTTGACGCCTTTTCGAGCACCCCGCAAGCCTTCGCCCAGTTTGTCGGCGAGCAGCGCGACCTGTGGGGCAAACTGATTCGCGATGCGGGGATCGAGCAGCAATGACGCACGCCACCCAGACGCCCCCCACCCCGGACACAGGCCCCTTGGCCGGCGTGCGCATCCTGGACCTGAGTTCGGTGGTGATGGGCCCCTATGCCACGCAGGTGCTGGCCGACCTGGGCGCCGACGTGATCAAGGTGGAATCGCCGGCCGGGGACAACATGCGGGCCGTCGGCCCCATGCGCAATCCGGGCATGGGACATCTGTACCTGCACCTGAACCGTAACAAGCGGTCGGTGGTGCTGGACCTGAAGACGCCCGAAGGCCGCGAGGCCTGCCTGCGGCTGGCCGAGAGCTGCGACGCCCTGCTCTACAACATCCGGCCCCAGGCCATGGCCAGGCTGGGCCTGTCGTACGAAGCGGTGGCGGCGCGCAACCCGCGCATCGTCTACCTGGGCGCCTATGGCTTCGGCGAGGCCGGACCCTACGCCGGCCGCCCGGCCTATGACGATCTGATCCAGGGGCAGACCGGCATCGCCGCGCTGTCGGCGCAGCAAAGCGGCGACGTGCCGCGCTATGCGCCGCTGACGCTGGCCGACCGCGCGGTGGGGCTGCACGTGGGCATCGCGCTGGTGTCGGCGGTGCTGCACGCCCGCGCCAGCGGCCAAGGCCAGCCAGTGGAGATTCCCATGTTCGAAGGCATGGCGCACCTGGTGCTGGGCGACCACCTGGGCGGGGCCACCTTCGAGCCGCCGCTGGGCCCCACCGGCTATGCGCGGCTGCTGGCGCCGCACCGCCGGCCCTACGCCACGGCCGACGGCTACCTGTGCCTGTTGATCTACAACGACAAGCACTGGCGCAATTTCTTCGACCTGATCGGCCAGCCCGAACTGGCCGACGACCCGCGTTTTTGCACCCACGGCGCACGGGCGGCGCATATCAGCGAGGTGTACGCCTTTGTCGCTGACGTGATCCGCACGCGGGCGACAACGGCCTGGCTGGCAGACCTGGCGCGCGCCGACATCCCGGCCTCGCAGCTCTATACGGTGGACGACCTGCTGCAGGACGAACACCTGACCGCCACCGGCTTCGTGCAGGACGTGGACCACCCCACCGAGGGCCGCCTGCGCACCCCGGCCCCGCTGGGCCGCTATCAAGGCACGCCCACGTCCCTGCGCCGCCCGGCCCCCACGCTGGGCCAACACAGCCGCGAAGTGCTGGCCGAAGCCGGTTACGACGACGCCGGCATCGCCGCCCTGTTCGCTCACCGCATCACCCAAGACGGAACCGACTGATGGACTTTGCATTCACTCCCGACCAATTGGCGCTGCGCGACGCCGTGTCCCGCATCTGCGACCGCTACCCCGACGAATACTGGCTGGAACGCGACCGCGAAGGCGGTTTTCCCGAACCCCTGCATGCGGACCTGGCACGCGACGGCTGGCTGGGCATCGCCATGCCGCAGGAATACGGCGGCGCCGGCCTGGGCATGACCGAGGCCGCCCTGATGATGCAGACCATTGCGGCGTCGGGCGCGGGCTTTACCGGGGCATCCGCCGTGCACATGAACATCTTCGGGCTGAATCCGGTGGTGGTGTTCGGCAGCGACGAGCAGCGCGCCCGCTGGCTGGAGCCGCTGATCGCGGGCCGCGAAAAAGCCTGCTTCGCGGTGACGGAGCCGGACGCCGGGCTGGACACCACCAAGCTGAGCACCCGCGCGGTGCGCGACGGCGACGACTACGTGGTGCACGGCCGCAAGATCTGGATCTCGACCGCCCAGGTCGCCACCAAGATGCTGCTGCTGGCCCGCACCACCCCGCTGTCCGAGGTGGCCAAGCCGACCCAGGGCCTGTCGCTGTTCTATACGGACTTGAACCGCGACAAGATCGAGGTGCGCGAGATCGAGAAGATGGGCCGCAAGGCGGTCGACTCGAACATGCTGTTCATCGACGGCCTGCGCATTCCGGTGGCGGACCGCATCGGCGAAGAAGGCCGCGGCTTTGAATACATCCTGCACGGGCTGAACCCCGAACGCATCCTGATCGCGGCCGAAGCCGTGGGCATCGGCCGCGCCGCGCTGGACCGGGCGGTGAAGTACGCCGGCGAACGCACGGTGTTCGGCCGGCCCATCGGCCAGAACCAGGGCATCCAGCATCCGCTGGCGCAGGCCTGGATGCAACTGGAGGCCGCCGACCTGATGGTGTTCA
Organism: Achromobacter sp. 1014246743; assembly: GCF_059760725.1. Taxonomy (NCBI): domain Bacteria; kingdom Pseudomonadati; phylum Pseudomonadota; class Betaproteobacteria; order Burkholderiales; family Alcaligenaceae; genus Achromobacter; species Achromobacter sp. 1014246743. The sequence continues at coordinate 4,424 of NZ_JCBANA010000111.1, read as the reverse complement.
AGGCCGCCAGCCTGTACGACGCCGGCCAACCCTGCGGCCCGGCGGCCAACGCCGCCAAGTACCTGGCGGCCGAGGCGGGCTACAACGCCTGCCAGACGGCGGTGATGACGCTGGGGGGCATGGGGTATGCCAAGGAGTACCACGTGGAACGGCTGCTGCGAGAAAGCTTCATTCCGCGCATCGCGCCGGTCAGCCCGCAGCTGATCATGTGCTTCATTGCGGAAAAGGTGCTGGGGCTGCCCAAGTCGTATTGAAGCTAGGACTGCTGTTCCAGCCCCGTGCAGGCCGCCCGCAGGATGCGGGCGTAGTCTTCCTGGTGCGGTTCGATCCGGTAGATCGGGCCGCCCACCGAGATCGCATAGTGCTCGCCCGACAGCGTGACGGGCCAGGCAATGGCGCCCACGTCGGCGATGGATTCGCCGCTGTTCATGAACCAGCCGCGCTGGCGCGAGTGTTCCAGGTCAGTCAGGATCGCCTCGCGCGTGACCAGCGTGCGCTCGTTGTAGCGTGTCAGGGGCGTGGCGCCCAGCAGCGCATCCCGCCCCGCGTCGTCCAACAGCGACATCAGCGCTTTTCCCAGCGAATTGGCGTGTACGTCCTTGAACTCGCCTGCAACAGGCGCGTATCGGATCGTATGCGGCGAATCCAGCACATCCAGGTAGACCACCCGGCCGTCCTGCGTCAGCTTGGCGAACACGACGGTTTCCCGGGTTGCGTCCCTTAATTCAACCAGGCTGGGATAGACGCGGTCGAGCACGGGATCGGCCCGGGCGATGCGCTGCGCCATCGCCAGCAGGCGCCCGGTGGGGTAATACCCCTGGCGGCGCCCGGTTTCATACAGATAGCCGAGCCCGGTCAGGGTCCGGATCAGGGCCAGGCAACTGGACACCGGCACATCCAGCAGGCGGGCCAGCTCGGACAGGGGCAGTGCGCGCTTCTCCCGTGCGTAGGTTTCGATGATTTCTATGACTCGCAGCGCCGTCTTGACACTCATTGCCCGATCCGAACTATTTAGCACGTGAAACATCTGGCCTTGCAGGGGGCTAAAGTTCCCTGCGAGGGTGCCGTTATCGTAGCTGAGAATTCCCTGAAAACAGCGCGTTCCTCCGAGACGCCACCTCGCCGTTGGAGTGATCATGGCCGTATCCCCCATAGCCCCCGCTACGTTCGCTCCGGCGCCGGTAGCCGCTACGCCGGTCGTAGCAGACCCATCCGTCACCGTTACCCCGCCCGTGGCGAGCAGCAACAGCAGTGGCAGCGACACCGCCACGTCGGAGCAGTCCACCTCGCAGAAGCTGCCGCTGGAAAAAGCGCTGGACGAGATCAATGACCAGATGAAAGCGTGGTCGACCCAGTTGCAGTTCGAGATCGACCCGAACGTGCATCAGGTGGTGGTGTCGGTGGTGGACGCCAATACGGGGGACGTCATCCGCACCATCCCCAGTGAAGCCCTGCTCAAGATCGCCAAAATGATCGTGAACATGCAGGGAAATGGCATCAAAACCACGGCTTGATATGGCCCCGAATATTTTCTGCTGTGCCCGTTTTGGCGCCATTCGATGACAGAAGCATCGAATTAGGCCCGCCTTATGCCCTTACCCGGCCAATCGCCGGCACCCTATTTTTGACAGAATCGCATCGCTAGGAAGGAATTTCACATGGCCTCTATCACTAACCTCGGTTCGGTTTCCGGCTTGCCCCTGGAAAAGATCCTGTCGGACCTGCAGGCCGCCGAGGATAAAAAGCTCTCGATCTACACGACTCGTGCGGCCAGCTACAAAACGCGCATCGATGCCTATGCGCAGCTGCAAAGCGCGCTGGAGGCCGTGCAGAAATCGGCTGGCGTGCTCGGCAAACCCGAAACGATGTCCGCCATCAAGGGCAGCGTCACGGGCGGCACCGCCTTGACGGCCGTCATCACGGCCGAAGGCGCGCTTGCGGGCAAGCCGGGCGCCGTGGCCGGTCAATACACGATCGCCGTGAACACCCTGGCACGCGCCCAAAGCCTGCAATCGGGCGCAGTGGCCGACCGTACCGCCAAGAACGGCGACACGGGTTCCTTCGAAGTCGAGCTGGCCAACGGCACCAAGCACACCGTCGATCTGAAGGGCGATACGTCGCTGAACGGCATCGTCAAGGCCATCAACGCCGACGACAAGTCCGGCCTGCGCGCCACTGTCATCAACGACGGCAACGGCAACAACTACCTGATGCTGACGGCCAAGGACACCGGCGTGCAGGCCTCGGTGAAGAACATCACGGTGACGGGCGACCAGTCGCTCAAGAACGTGCTGAGCTTCAGCACCGCCGCCGACGGCACCACTACCGGCATGACCCAGACCAAGGCCGTCGACGCCGAAGTGGTCATCAACGGTCTCACCGTCAAGAGCGGCTCGAACAGCCTTTCGACGGCGATCGACGGCGTCACGCTGAACCTGACCGAGACGACCCCGACCGACAAGCCGATCACCCTGAAGCTGGAATCGGATACGTCCGTCGCCAACAAGGCCATCCAGGACTTCGTCAAGAACTACAACGCACTGCAGTCGACCATCAAGAACCTGACGGCCTTCGACGCCAAGGCAGCCACCAACCAGCCGCTGACCGGCGACGGCACCACGCGCTCGATCCAGTCGTCGATGACCAGCGCACTGCAAGCGGTGCTGGGCGAGGGCACCGTGCGTTCCCTGGCCGACCTGGGCATCACCACCGATCCGCAGACGCGCCAGTTGAAGCTGGACCAGACCAAGCTGGACAAGGCCCTGGCCGAGAACCCCGGCGACCTCACCAAACTGCTGTCGGGCGACAACGGCCTGGCCAAGAATTTCGAGGCCGCGTTCAAGGACGTGCTGGGCACCAACGGCTCGTTGAAGACCCGCACCGACGGCCTGAACAAGACCATGAGCGACCTGGACGCCCAGCAAAAGCGCGCCAAGGCCTCGAGTGACGCGGAAATGGACCAGATGCGCACCCGCTTCGTCGCATTGGACAAATTTGTTGCCCAGACCAGCGTCACGGCCAACTACCTGACCCAACAATTTGCGGCGATGAACAAATCGAGCAAATAACCTGTAGAAGATGCATTAATGACTTACGCCGCCCGCCGTCCCACAGGGTCCCACTCTGTCCGCTCCTACGCCGATATCGGCCTGGAAACCCAGGTCCTGGGCGCGAGTCCGGAGCGGCTGATCACCCTGCTGTATCTGGGCGCCCGGGCGGCTATCGGGCAAGCGCGCATCCACATGCAGGAAGGCCGCATCGCCGAACGCGGCGCGGCCATCTCGAAAGCGATCAAGATCGTCGATGAAGGCTTGAAGACCGGGCTGAACATGGAGGCCGGCGGCGACATCGCCGCCAACCTCGCCCGGCTTTACGATTACATCGTCCGCACGTTGCTGATGGCGAATCTGAAAGCAGATCCCGAGCAGCTCGACATCGCCGACCGCCTGCTGGCGGACCTGGCCGAGGCTTGGCAGACTTCCATCGACCGACCGGCTGGCGTGACGCAGCCCTGATGGCCCACTCCACGATTTCAGCCAGCCATCGAACGCCCGAGATTTCCATGACGTCCCTTACCCAGTACTCCTCTCCCATCCTGGAACACTACCAGGAGATCGCTCACATCACGGGCGAAATGCTGACGGCCGCCCAGGCTGGCGACTGGGATGCGGCGATGGTCCATGGACTGCAATACTGCGAGCTGGTCGAGCGCCTGCGCGTCGCCGAACCCAAGGCGCCGCTGGACGAAGCCGGCCGCGCCATGAAGTACGACCTGCTGGTGCGCATCCTGGAAAACGACGCGCTCACGCGCGACCTGGCGCTTCCGCAACTGGCCCGGCTGGGCGAACTGCTCGGCCGCATGAAGCGCCAGCAGACCTTGCTGTCGGCCTACGGCTACCAGGCGTCTGAAGAATGAGCGTAGGTCCCGCGGCACTCGGCAACGTCCTGGTGCAGCGGTTGGACGCCGTGCTTGGCACGACCATGTCCGCCGCGAACGCCAACCAGGTTTCGGGCGCGCGGCCCGATGCGGTCAGCCAGCCCGCCGGCCTGGACCGGCCCGGCTCGGCGGATGGCTCCAACCGCGACGCGCGGCAAGGCATACAGACCGGCGGCGCCCGGGGCGACCGGCCGGCAACCGTTGTCGACGCCAAGACCGCTGCGGCACTGGCGCTGGCCGCACGTGGCCTGGTCACCAGCAGCGACACCACGGCCTCGGCCCCCACGACGCTGGGCACCACCGCCCGCGCCATCCTGGCGCTGCTGGCCCAATACCCTGAAGCGGCGCCCCCGGTGCAGGGGCGCGCTCCGCTCTGGACGGGCGAGGCGCCCTCTCAATCCGCCGGCACACCGGCACAGCCGGCCGCCGGCCAGCCCGCAGGGCAGCCAACCGCGCAGCCCGGCCAGCCGCCGGCGCAGCCGGGCAA
>NZ_JCBANA010000110.1:0-14465 GCF_059760725.1 Achromobacter sp. 1014246743 | reverse complement strand
GGCTTTTTCATGAGCGGGGCTAGACGCCCAGATAGCGCGTCAACTGTTCCGGTGTGGCCGCCAGCGCGGCGCTGTCGCCATCCTGCGCGATCAGGCCTTTCTCCATCACCAGGCAACGATCGGTATGGGCCAGCACCGCGCGATAGTTGCGGTCCACGATCAGGGTGGACATGCCCGTTTCGCGGATGCGCCGGATGATGCGCCAGATCTCGGCCACGATCAGCGGCGCCAGGCCTTCGGTGGCTTCGTCCAGGATCAGCAGGTCGGGATTGGTCATCAGCGCGCGGCCGATGGCCAGCATCTGCTGCTCGCCGCCCGACAATTGCTGGCCGCCGTGGCCCAGGCGTTCGGCCAGCCGGGGAAAGGTTTGCAGCACACGGTCGTAGTGCCAGTCCTGGCGCCCCTGGACGCCGGCGCGTGCGGCTACGAGCAGGTTCTCGCGCACGCTCAGGTTGGGGAAGATGCCGCGGCCTTCGGGCACGTAGGCGATGCCCAGCCGCGCGATGGCGTGGGGGCGAGCGCGGGTGCAGTCCCGCCCGCGCACCGCGACGTTGCCGCGCGCGCTGGGCACCTGGCCCACCAGGCTGCGGATCAGCGTGGTCTTGCCCATGCCGTTGCGGCCCACCAGGCCCACGGATTCGCCCGCCGCGATGCGCAGGTCGACGCCGCGCAGCACGTGGCTGGCACCGTAATACACATGCAGGCCGCCGGCCTCGATCAATGCGGGCATGCGGCGTCTCCGAAGGCGTGGTCGCACGCCAGGTCTTCGCCCAGGTAGGCGGTGCGCACCTCGGCGTTGGCGCGGATCGCCGCGGGGCTGCCGCTGGCGATGCTGCTGCCGTTGACCATGACGGTGATGGTGTCGGCGATACGAAAGACGGCGTCCATGTCGTGTTCGACCAGCAGGATGGCGTGGTCTTCCTTCAACGTCTGCAGCAGGGCCAGGATGCGGTCGGTTTCTTCCGGGCCCATGCCGGCCAGCGGCTCGTCCAGCAGCAGGACCTGTGGCTCGCCGGCCAGGCACATGGCGATTTCCAGCTGGCGCTTGCGGCCGTGCGGCAGCAGGCCGGCCGGTTGCGCGGCATCGTCTGCCAGCCCGGTGCGCGCCAGCGCCTGCTCGGCCAGCGCCACGCTGGTCCGGCAGGCGGACGCCGGGCGCCACCAATGCCAGAAGCGCTGGCGCCGCGCCTGCGCGGCCAGGCGGCAATTCTCGAACACGCTCAGTTCAGGAAACAGCGTGGACCGCTGGTAGCTGCGGCCCAGCCCGGCCTGGGCGCGTTCGGGCTGGCTCCAGCCCGTGATGTCGCGGCCGCCCAGCGAGACCGCCCCGCTGGTGGGCGCCAGTTCGCCGGACAGCAGGTTGATCAGCGTCGACTTGCCCGCGCCGTTGGTGCCGATGACGGCGTGGACTTCGCCGCGTTGCAGCGCGAGCGACACGCCATTGACGGCGGTCAGGCCGCCAAAGCGGCGCGTGACGTCGCGCGCGGCCAGCAGGGAATCAGGCATGGGGCTCTCCCGGTAGGGGCAGGCGCAGCGGCGCCGGGGTGGAGGCGGTGGGCGTCAAGGGGGCGGTCTTGCCGTCGGGTATGCCATCGGGCTGGCCGCGCAATGCGGCGGCGTCCGCGGGCGTATCGCGGCGCGCACGGCGGCGGCGCCACTGCGCGGGCAGGCCCGCCAGGCCGTCAGGCAGCAGCGCGACCAGCGCGATGATGGCCAGGCCCAGCGGCAGGTGCCAGTGGCGTGCGTAGTCGCCAAACAGCGCCTGCGACTGGAACAGTTCCTGCAACAGCACCAGCGCCGCCGTGCCGAGCACCGCGCCGCCCAGGCTGCCCATGCCGCCCAGGATCACCATCAGCAGCACCAGGCCCGATTGTTCCCAGGCCAGCAGTTCGGGCGTGACGAAGCCGTCTTTCAAGGCGAACAGGAAACCGGCCAATCCCGCCAACGCGGCGCCGATGACATACGCAGCCAGCTTGTATGGATAGGTCGAATACCCGGCCGCGCGCATGCGCTGTTCGTTGATGCGGATGCCGGCCAGCGCCGCCCCGAAGGGCGAACGCCGCAGCAGCGCCAGAAAGCCCCAGGTCAACGCCAGGCAGGCCAGCACGAAGAAGTAATACGTGACGCCCTGGTCCAGGTCGAACGGGCGCCAGCCGCCGATGTCGGCCTGCGGCCGGAAGTACAGGTAGATGCCGTCGCTGCCGCCGCCCGCCTTGGTGTCGTGGAACACGTAGTACGCCATCTGCGCGAAGGCCAGCGTCACCATGATGAAGTACACGCCACGGGTGCGCAGCGCCAGCGCGCCGGTGATGAGGGCGTAGGCGGCCGCGGCCAGCAGCGCCGCGGGCAGCAGCCACCACAGGCTGCCTGCTTCCGACGCCGGCGACAGCAGCGCGGCGGCGTAGGCGCCGATGCCGAAGAAGGCGGCATGCCCCAGGCTGACCAGCCCCGCGCCGCCCACCAGCAGTTGCAGGCTCAGCGCGAACACCGCGTAGATCATGATCTTCACGGCCAGCCCGGTGTAGTAGTCGCTGCCGCTCCAGGCGAAGGCCGCCAGCGCCAGCAGGGTCAGGCAAGGAAGGAGTCGATTCAGCGTCATGGTCAGCCCTGTTTGAACAGCCCTTCGGGCTTGCACAGAAGAATGGCGGCCATCAGCACGTACACCAGCACGCCGGCGGCGGCCGGAAACAGCACCTGGCCGAAGGTCTCGACCACGCCCACCAGCATCGCCGCCACGAACGCGCCGCGGATCGAGCCGATGCCGCCGATCACCACCACCACGAAGCACACGATCAACACGCCGTTGCCCATGCCGGGGTACACCGACGACACGGGCGCGGCGATGCTGCCGGCCAGCGCCGCCAGCGCCACGCCCGCGGCGAACACCAGCCGGTAGAGCCTGTTGACGTCGATGCCCAGCGCGCCGGTCATCTCGCGGTTGCTGGCGCCGGCGCGCAGCATCATGCCCAGCCGCGTGCGCGCGATGACCCAGTACAGGAGCAGCGCCACGCCGATGCCGACGCCCGAGATGAACAGCCGATACACCGGATAGGTCATCACGTCGCCCAGCGCGATGCTGCCTTGCAGCCAGGCGGGCAGCGGCACGCCGTGCACGTCGTTGCCCACCAGGATGCTGCGCAGTTCCTCGAACACGAGGATCAGGCCGTAGGTCATCAGCACTTGCTGCAGGTGATTGCGGCGATACAGGTAGCTGAAGAACGCGGCTTCGAGCAGGTAGCCCAGCGCGGCGGCGGCCAGCACGCAGACCGCCAGCGTGGCCAGGAAGCCGCCGCCCAGCCAGCGATCGACCGCCGGCCCCAGCGCGAACGCCATGTAGGCGCCGATCATGTAGAAGCTGCCATGGGCGAGGTTGATGATGCCCATGATGCCGAAGATCAGCGTCAGCCCGCTCGCCACCAGGAACAGCAGCAGGCCGTACTGGAAGGCGTTCAGGCTCTGGATGAGCAGGATGCCGGCGTCCATGGGCCTGTCCTAGAGCTTGCAGCCGCGGGCGGGATCGGCCAGCTTGCGCACGGCCACGTCCACCACCTTGTTTTCCAGGCCGTCGACGCGGCGCAGGTAGATGTCCTGCACCGGGTTGCCGGCCGCCGACAGCGTGAACGGACCGCGCGGGCTGTCGACCGTGGCACCGCGCATGGCCTGGCGGAAGTCCGCCTTCCTGGCGAAGTCGCCTTGCACCGCGCTCAGGCCCGACTGCATCAGCTGCGCCGCGTCATAGCCCTGCACCGCGTAGACGTCGGGCTGCGCGTTGTAGGCCTTGGCGTAGTCGGCGCGAAAGGCGTTGTCGCGCGGCGTGTTCAGCCCGTCGGCGTAGTGCAGCGTGGTCAAGAGGCCCTGCGCCGATGCGCCCTGGGCGGGCAACGTGCCATCGGTGAGAAAGCCCGAGCCATACAGCGGAATGGTCTTGTCCAGGCCCGCCGCATGGTAGTCCTGCACGAACTTCACCGCGCCGCCGCCGGCAAAGAAGGTGAACACCATGTCGGGTTTGAGCGCGGCGATCTCGGTCAGGAGCGATTGGAATTCGACGTTGGGGAAGGGCAGGCTCAGTTCCTTGACCACCTTGCCGCCGGCCTGCTCGAAGCCTTCCTTGAAGCCGCCGATGGCCTCGTCGCCGGCCGCGTATTTCCAGGTGATGGTGACCGCCGTCTTGTGGCCGCGCGCCTTGGCCACCGGCCCCATGGCGTAGGCCGGCTGCCAGTTGGTGAACGACGTGCGGAAGATGCCCGGGCCGCATAGCGGGCCGGTGATGGCGTTGGCGCCGGCATTGGTCACGACCAGTGTGGTGTCCGAATCCTTGGCGGCCTTTGCCAGGGCCATCGCCACGCCGGAATGCACGGTGCCGATCAGCACGTCCACCTGGTCGCGCTTGATCAGGCGGTTGGCGTTCTCGGCTGCCTTGGACGGGTTGGATTCGTCGTCCACCTTGAAGTACTCGATTTCGCGCCCGCCCAGCTTGCCGCCTTGTTCGGCCACATACAGCTTGAAGCCGTTCTCGATGGCGTTGCCGAGCGCGGCGAAGGTGCCGCTGTAGGGCAGCATGAAACCGACTTTGAGCTTGTCGGCGGCCAGGGCGCCGCTGGTGGCCAGCATCAGGGCGGCGCCTAGCGCGGCCCGGGACAGGGCATGGGTCATGGTGGGTCTCCGTACGTTGTTATGGGCTGCCTTAATGGCGGCCGGGGGGGGCCAGCGCGCCGATGAAGCCGGCGATGGCCTGGATGACGGTGGCGGGCTGGTCCTTGTGCGGCGAATGGCGGCAGTCGGGAATTTCCAGCAGTTGCGTCTGCGGGGCGGCCTCGTGGATGCCGCGGATCTGCGCCAGCGTGCCGTATTCATCGTCGAGGCCCTGCATCGCCAGGACGGGGCAGGTGATGGCGGGCAGGCGGCCCCGCAGGTCCCATTGGGCAAAGCCCGGGTCCAGCCAGATGTCGTTCCAGCCCCAAAAGGCGGAATCCACGTCATCGTGGTGGCGCGCCAGGCGCTCGCGCAGGCCGCCTTCCAGATAGGCCTGGCGGGCCAGGCGGATATGGTCCACGGCGCGCGTTTCGACGAAGATGTGTGGCGCGGCCACCACCACGCCGGCCACGGCCGCCGGATGGCGGGCCGCATAGAGCAGGGCGATCGAGCCGCCGTCGCTGTGGCCGAACAGCACGGGGCGATCGCGCCCGGCGTCCACGTCCAGCGCGGCCAACAGCGCGGGCAGCACGTCTTCGGCTTCGCGATGCATGAAATCGACGGCGCGCTGTTCGCCCGCGGCCAGGGGCGTGGACCGGCCGTAGCCATGGCGCGAATACACCAGCCCGCGGCAACCGGCGGCATCGCATACCTGTTGCGGCCAGTCTTTCCACATCGACACCGAACCCAGGCCTTCGTGCAGGAACACCATCAGCGGGGCATTGCGCCGCGCTGGAGAGAGCCAGCGGTATTCCAGGCGCTGGGGGCGGCCCGGCCCGTGCAGGTCGACCCAGCCGGCGTCCATGCCGGCCCGGGGGGCGGGGGCGGCCGTCATGGCGTGACCTGTTCCAGCTGGCGCAGGCGGAAGCGCTGGATCTTGCCGGTGGCGGTCTTGGGCAGTTCTTCGGTGAAGTCGATCTGGCGCGGGTACTTGAAGGGCGCCAGGTGCTGCTTCACGTAGCGCTGCAGGTCGGCGCCGGTCTGCGCATCGGGAGCGAAACCTGGGCGCAGCACCACGTAGGCCTTGGTCTTGACCAGCCCGTCGTGGTCGGGCACGCCGATCACGGCGGCTTCGAGCACGGCCTCGTGCTGCACCAGGATGTTCTCGACCTCGACCGGCGACACATACTGGCCGCTGACCTTGATCATGTCGTCGCTGCGGCCGGCATAGGTGTAGTAGCCGTCGGCGTCACACACGTACTTGTCGCCGCTTTTCAGCCAGTCGCCCAGGAAGCACTGGCGCGTCTTGTCGCGGTTGTTCCAGTACATCAGCGCGGCGCTGGGCCCCTTGATGTAGAGGTCGCCGATGGCGCCGGCAGCCACCGGGGCGCCGTTGTCGTCGCGCAGCTGTACCTCGTAGCCCGGCACCGGCTTGCCGGTGGTACCGTAGCGCAGTTGGCCGGCCTGGTTCGAGATGAAGATGTGCAGCATTTCCGTCGAGCCGATGCCGTCCAGGATCTCGCAGCCGAAATGGCGCGTGAAGCGTTCGCCGATATCGCGCGGCAGCGCCTCGCCGGCCGACGTGCAGACGCGCATCGCCACGCGTTCGCGCGGCGGCAGGTCGGGGGCCGCCAGCATGCTGGCATACAGCGTGGGCACGCCGTAGAACACCGTCGGCCGGTGTTGCGTCAGGCGCTGGAACACGGCCTGCGGCGTCGGCCGTTCGGCCATCAGCACCACCGTGGCGCCCACCGACAGCGGAAAGGTCAGGCCGTTGCCCAGGCCATACGCGAAGAACAGCTTGGCCGCGGAAAACGCCACGTCGTCTTCGCGAATGCCCAGCACCGGCTTGGCGTACAACTCGGCCGTGTGCCACAGATTGCCGTGGGTGTGCACCACGCCCTTGGGCTTGCCGGTCGAGCCCGACGAATACAGCCAGAACGCGATCTCGTCGGACAGCGTGCGGACCGCCGGCGCCAGCGGCGCCACGGCCAGCAACGCGTCCAGGTCATGCGCGCCGGCCGGCAGCGGCGCGGCGGGCTGCGAGACCACCAGGTGTTCGACCTCGCCGGGCGCCTGCGCCAGCGCCGCCTGCAAAGTCGGCAACAGGGCGCCGGACACGAAGGCGGCTCGCACCCGGCTGTGGCTCAGGATGTAGGCATAGTCGTCGGCCGTCAGCAGCGTGTTCACAGCCACCGGCACCACGCCCGCGTGCAGCGCGCCCAGGAACGCCACCGGCCAATCCACCGTGTCCTGCATCAGCAGCAGCACGCGCTCTTCGCGCCGCAGGCCCAGTTGGCGCAGCGCGCCCGCCATGCGCGCCACGCGCTCGGCCAGTTCGCCGTAGGTCAGCTGGCGGGTGTCGTCGATATAGGCCGTCTTGGCGGCGCGCGGCGCGTTCAAGGCCGCCAGGTGGCTGGCGAAATTCAGTTCGGCGGGGCAGGCATTCACGGTGGTCTCCTGGTGTTCTGGCGGGCGTCGGGCCCGGGCCTGTGATCGGCCCTTGTCGGCATTGCAGGCCATGCCGGCGCGCAAGGCCGCATGGCGGGGTGGGGTCATGGGCGCGCGAAGTCGATGGCGCCGCCGGGTAGCAGGTACAGCACCAGCGCGCGGCCTTGCGTCACCGTCGGCGCATGCGCGCTGCCGGGGCTATAGACCAGCCAGCCGGCGCCGTGGCCATCGAAGCGGGCGTCGGCGGTCAGCGGCATGATCATGTCGATTTCGCCGTTGGGGTGGGCGTGGTGGGGGCCCGCCAGGTCGTCCATGTCGACCACGTCGACCGAACAGCCGGCCAGGTCGTCGGCCGGCTTGATGACGCGGCCATAGCGGATGCCGCCGCCTTCGCGGTTGCACATCCAGCCCTCGGCCACGCCTTGCCTACAGGCGCTGAAGATGTCGCTGTACAGGGGGCTGCCCGGGCCGGCATCGCGGTTCAGGCGGTCTTGCAGGGCGCCGTCCAGCGGCTGCCCGGCCATCAGGTCGGTGACCTGGCGCATCAGGGCGTGGAATCGTTCAGGCGTGCTCACCGTATCTCCTCCTTTACACTGTCGGCGCTTCAGCGGGGATGCAATCCAGTGCTGTTTTGTCGCACCTGACACGCTGTTGAAGCTGTTGGAGGAAAAATAGTGCTTCCATTGACCTGGGTCAAGCACTATAGTGCATAAATCGAGTGTTATCAGGGTATTTGCGGAGTCAGCTACACCATGAATCAAGCGCTAGACGCAGCGCCATCCGAAGAACCTCACCGCGAAGCCTTCCTGGTGGCCCTGGGCGAGCGGGTGCGCCGCCTGCGGGCCATCCGCGGCATGACGCGCAAGGGCCTGTCGCAGGTGACCGGCGTGTCCGAGCGCCACCTGGCCAACCTCGAGCACGGGGTCGGCAATGCCTCGATCCTGGTGCTGCTGCAGATCGCCAAGGCCTTCAACTGCGCCCTGGCCGAGCTGGTCGGCGACGTCACCACCGAATCGCCCGATTGGCTGTTGATCCGCGAACTGCTCAGCGGCCGCACCGAATCCGACCTGCAACGCGCGCGCGAAGCGCTGACCCAGCTATTTGGCGTGGGCGCCGGCGCGCAGCGGCCCAACCGCACCCAGCGCGTGGCGCTGATCGGCCTGCGCGGCGCCGGCAAATCGACGCTGGGCCAGATGCTGGCCGACGACCTGGGCTACCCCTTCGTCGAGCTGAACCGCGAGATCGAACGCGTGGCCGGCTGCAGCATCCTGGAAATCCACAATCTGTACGGCCCCAACGCTTACCGCCGCTATGAGCGCCGCGCCCTCGAAGAGGCCATCCAGATCTACCCTGAAATGGTGCTGGCTACCCCGGGCGGCCTGGTGTCCGAACCCGCCACGCTCAACCTGCTGCTGGCCCATTGCTACACGGTGTGGCTGCGCGCCACCCCCGAAGAGCATATGGGCCGGGTCATGGCGCAGGGCGATTTCCGCCCCATGTCGGGCAACAACGAAGCCATGGCCGACCTCAAGCGCATCCTGGCCGGGCGCGAAGCCTTCTATGCCAAGGCCGACCTGACCTGGGTCACCAGCCATCTCGAGGTGCAGGAGAGCTTCGCCGGCCTGCGGACCCAGGTGCGCAAGGCCTGCGGCCTGCCGTTGTAGCGGTCGGTTCACCGGTAGGTTTGTGCCTGGGCCGCCCAAAAGGGCGGCCCTGTTCATTGTGGCGGCCGCGCGCCTCCAAGAAACTGCACTTTTGTGCATCTTTTGCTTGACGCTGATTTTCACCTGCACTAATCTGCATAATAATTCATGTGATGCAGTATTTTTCCTGTCATCAGGATGCACGAGGAGACAAGCGATGAGCAGCCCAGCCAATCCGGTCGATTTTCGGACCGATCCCGCCCAGTACCGCCATTGGCGCCTGACGTTCGACGGCCCGGTCGCCACCCTGGCGATGGACGTCGCCGAAGACGGCGGCCTGCGCCCCGGCTACAAGCTCAAGCTCAATTCCTACGACCTGGGCGTGGACATCGAACTGCACGATGCCCTGCAACGCATCCGCTTCGAGCATCCGGAAGTGCGCAGCGTGGTCGTCACCAGCATGAAAGACCGCATCTTCTGTTCGGGCGCCAACATCTTCATGCTGGGCCTGTCGTCGCATGCCTGGAAGGTGAACTTCTGCAAGTTCACCAACGAAACGCGCAACGGCATCGAAGACTCCAGCCGCCATGGCGGCTTGAAGTTCATCGCCGCGCTCAATGGCGCCTGCGCGGGCGGCGGCTACGAGCTGGCGCTGGCCTGCGACGAGATCCTGCTGATCGACGACCGCTCGTCGTCGGTGGCCCTGCCCGAAGTGCCGCTGCTGGGCGTGCTGCCTGGCACCGGGGGCCTGACCCGCGTGACCGACAAGCGCCGCGTGCGCCACGATCACGCCGACATCTTCTGCACCCTGGTCGAAGGCGTGCGCGGCCAGCGCGCCAAGGACTGGCGGCTGGTCGACGACGTGGTCAAGCCCGCCCAGTTCGAGGCCGCGGTGCGCGCCCGCGCGCTGGCGCTGGCCGAAGGCAGCCACCGCCCGCAGGGCGAAGCCGGCGTGGCGTTGACGCCGTTGGTGCGCGAGGAAAGCGCCGACGCCTTGTCGTACCGCTATGTCGACGTGCAACTCGACCGGGCTCGCCGCCAGGCCACCTGGACCGTGCGCGCCCCGCTTGCACCCGTCGAGTCGGACCTGCCGGACATCCTGGCCGCGGGCGCCGCCTGGTGGCCCTTGCAGATGGCCCGCGAGCTGGACGACGCCATCCTGTCCCTGCGCACCAACGAGCTGGACATCGGCACCTGGATCCTCAAGACCGAAGGCGACGCGCAGGCGGTGCTGGCGGCCGACGCCGCCCTGCAACGCCATGCCGACCATTGGTTCGTGCGCGAAACCGCCGGCCTGCTGCGCCGCACGCTGGCGCGGCTGGACGTCACCTCGCGCAGCCTGTTCGCCCTGATCGAGCCCGGTTCGTGCTTTGCCGGCACCTTGCTTGAATTGGCGCTGGCCGCCGACCGCAGCTACATGCTGGACAGCGAAGCGGGCGAGGCCGCCGCCAGCCTGGTCGTGGGCGACGCCAACTTTGGCGCCTACCCGATGGTCAATGGCCAGAGCCGCCTGCAACGGCGCTTCTACGAAGAAGCGCCGGCGCTGGATGCGGTGCGCGCCCGCGCCGGCCAGCCGCTGGATGCGCAGGACGCCCTGTCGCTGGGCCTGGTGACCTTTGCGCCCGACAGCATCGACTGGGACGACGAAGTCCGCATGGTGCTGGAAGAACGTCGCGCGCTGTCGCCTGATGCGCTCACCGGCCTGGAAGCCAACCTGCGCTTTGGGGGCCGCGAAACCATGGAAACACGCATCTTCGGCCGGCTGACCGCCTGGCAGAACTGGATTTTCAACCGCCCCAACGCCGCCGGCGAAAAGGGCGCGCTGAAGCTGTATGGCAAGGGCGAGCAGGCGACCTTCGACTGGAACCGCGTCTGAGCGGCCCACGATCAAAAAGAACCAGGAGCGAGACAATGTCAGGCATCAACTACACCGACAAGATCCCCAATAACGTCAACCTGTCCGGCGACCGCACGCTGCAGCGCGCGCTGGAACACTGGCAGCCCAACTATCTGCAATGGTGGCAGGACATGGGTCCGGACGGCTCGCATGGCTTCGACGTGTACCTGCGCACCGCGGTCAGCGTCGAACCCGACGGCTGGGCGCATTTCAACCACGTGCGCATGCCGGACTACCGCTGGGGCATCTTCCTGGCGCCGCAAGACGGCCAGCGCAAAATCCACTTCGGCGAAAACATCGGCCGCGACGTCTGGCAGGACGTGCCGGGCGAACACCGCGCCAACCTGCGCCGCATCATCGTCACGCAGGGCGACACCGAGCCGGCGTCGATCGAGCAGCAGCGCCACCTGGGCCTGACCGCGCCGTCGCAGTATGACCTGCGCAACCTGTTCCAGATCAACGTCGAAGAAGGCCGCCACCTGTGGGCCATGGTGTACCTGCTGCACCGCTATTTCGGCCGCGATGGCCGCGAAGAAGCCGATGCGCTGTTGCAGCGCACGTCGGGGGATTCGGACAACCCGCGCATCCTGGGCGCCTTCAATGAAAAGACGCCCGACTGGCTGGCGTTCTACATGTTCACCTACTTCACCGACCGCGACGGCAAGTTCCAGCTGTGCGCGCTGGCCGAATCCAGCTTCGATCCGCTGGCCCGCACCACCAAGTTCATGCTCACCGAAGAGGCCCACCACATGTTCGTGGGCGAATCCGGCATCTCGCGCGTCATCCAGCGCACCTGCGAAGTGATGAACCAGCTGAAGACCGACGACCCGGCCAGCGTACGCGCGGCCGGCGTGATCGACCTGCCCACCATCCAGCGCTACCTGAATTTCCACTACAGCGTCACCATCGACCTGTTTGGTGCCGACCAGTCGTCCAACGCCGCCATCTTCTACGGGTCGGGCCTGAAGGGCCGCTACGAAGAAAGCAAGCGCACCGATGACCACCAGCTCAAGAACGACACCTACCGCGTGCTGACGGTCAACAACGGCAAGCTCGGCGAAGCCGAGGTGCCGATGCTCAATGCCCTGAACGAAGTGCTGCGCGACGACTTCATCCGCGATTCCGTGGCCGGCATCGGCCGCTGGAACAAGGTCATTGAAAAGAGCGGCATTGCCTTTCGCCTGCATGTGCCGCACAAGGCTTTCAACCGCCAGATCGGCACGCTGGCCGGCATTCGCATGTCGCCCGAAGGCGAGGTGCTGTCCGAAGCGCAGTGGCAGGCTCACCGGCACCAGTGGCTGCCCACGCCCGAAGACCGCGAATTCGTGGCCTCGTTGATGGGCCGCGTCACCGAGCCGGGCAAGTTCGCCAACTGGATCGCGCCGCCGGTCATGGGTGTCAACCGCCAGCCCGTGAATTTCGAGTACGTCCGTTTCAACTGAGGCCCGGCGGCGGCGCGCGGCGCCGCCGCGGTGCGTATTGGGATGACCGCGATGAACGCAGCCCTGCCCGTAGACGTCCTGAAGCAGCATCTCATTGACCCCGAGATCTGCATCCGCTGCAATACCTGCGAAGAAACCTGTCCGGTCGACGCGATCACGCACGACAGCAACAACTACGTGGTCGATCCGGACATCTGCAACGGCTGCATGGCCTGCGTGCCGCCGTGTCCGACCGGGTCCATCGACAACTGGCGCCTGGTCGTGCGCGCCCAGGCCTATACGCTGGCGGACCAGCTGGGCTGGGATGAGTTGCCGCGCGAAGAAGCGTTGCCCGAAACGGCCGCGGCGGCCGTGCCGCTGGCCGATGCCACCGCATCGGAACCCCCCGCGAACGTCGCCTGGACCGCCGCTGGCGCCAGCGTGCCGCCCTGGTCGGCGGCGCACCCCTATGTGAACCTCTACACCCACAAGGCCCCCGTCACCGCCACCGTGGTGGGCAACTACCGCGTCACCGGCGCGGACACCGACAGCGACATCCACCACATCGTGCTGGACTTCGGCGAACTGCCGTTTCCCGTGCTGGAAGGCCAGTCCATCGGCATCCTGCCGCCGGGCACCGATGCGCAGGGCCGGCCGCACCACGCGCGTCAATATTCGCTTGCCAGCCCGCGCGACGGCGAGCGCGCCGGTTACAACAACCTGTCGCTGACCGTGAAGCGCGTCACCGAAGACCACCAGGGCAACACCGCCCACGGCGTATGTTCGAACTACCTGTGCGACCTGGCCAAGCACGATACGGTGCAGGTCATCGGCCCCTTCGGCCAGACCTTCCTGATGCCCAACCACCCGCGGGCCAACCTCATCATGATCTGCACGGGCTCCGGGTCGGCGCCCATGCGCGCCATGACCGAACGCTATCGCCGCCGCATCGACACCGGCGAGAACGGCCGGCTGATGCTGTTCTTCGGCGCCCGCACCGAGCGCGAACTGCCGTACTTCGGCCCGCTGATGAAACTGCCGCGCGACTTCATCGACATCAATCTGGCGCTCTCGCGCGAGGCGGGGCAGCCCAAGCGCTACGTGCAGGACCTGATCCGCGAGCGGGCCGCCGATGTGCGCACGCTGCTGGCCGACCGCAATACCTGCATCTACGTGTGCGGATTGAAGGGCATGGAAGTCGGCGTGCTGGACGCGCTGCGCGAGGTGACGATGCAATCGGGGCAGGATTGGACTATCCTGCATGACGTGCTGCGCCGCGAGGGGCGGCTGCACTTCGAAACCTACTGACGTCGAGATCCATCGACTCGGAACCGGCATGGCAACGCGCGGCCATCCCCGCGCGCTGCCGTGCCGATTGCATCGCGAGGGGAAGTCCACCCATGAAGTTCGCCGATTTCAAGGACGGCATGCTGATCAAGGCCGGTCCTGTCACCATCACCGAAGCCGAGATTCTCGAGTTCGCCCGCAAGTACGATCCCCAGTGGTTCCACACCGACGTCCAGCGCGCCGCCGAGGGCCGCTGGGGCGGCCTCATCGCCAGCGGCTGGCACACCTGCGCGCTGGCCATGCGCATGGCGGTGGACTCGGCGCTGCACGATTCCGAATCCTTCGGCTCGCCCGGCCTGGGCGAAGTGCGCTGGCGCACGCCGGTGCGCCCCGGCGACCAGCTGCGGCTGGAAGCCCGTGTGCAGGGCGCGCGCACGTCGTCCTCGCGCCCCGACCTGGGCATCATCACCTGGGCCTGGACGGTGCTGAACCAGCACGACGAAGGCGTGCTGGAACTGGACGCCACCAGCCTGTTCGACTTGTCCGGCGACTGATCCGGCCTGAGCCGTCCGCCCGTGTCGCGCATGGCGCCGGTCAGCCGCCGACGTCGTGTCGCAGATTGCTTGCCGGGCTGGGTGATAGCCCCCTAACATGACTGCGTCGTGGGCGAATTGCGTCCATTGATCCCGCAAGCCCGCCCAGGACACTGAGCGGGCTTTTTGCATGGGGCCAATGAATCCGCCGTAGCCCGAACCTGTATTGCCCACCCGCAGTGCGCCGGTGGGCTTTTTTCATTCGGCGGCACTGCCGCGTCATGTCCTGAAAGGCGTTTCATGCAAATCCTCAAACCCATCAACGTCGGCCAGGCGCCGAACGACCAGACCGGCGATACGCTGCGCAACGCGATGGTCCTGGTGAACGAGAACTTCACCAAGACCCGCAGCGGCGTGGACGCCGTGGAAATCGCGGCGGCCGCCGCCCAGCGCAAGGCGGACGCCGCCATTCCCGCCGCGGAAAAAGGCGCGGCCGGCGGTGTGACGCCGCCGGGAGCGGGAGGCCAAGTGGCCGGCGCGCCTCTGGCCGGAACCGCCCCTTCGCCGGGCCAGCAGTGTGCGCTCTTTAAAACCTTTGAAC
>NZ_JCBANA010000109.1:0-16430 GCF_059760725.1 Achromobacter sp. 1014246743 | reverse complement strand
GGCCGGACCTTGTCCGGCCGCGCTTCTTTTGGTCCGATTGCGAAACATTTATATCGGGGTAATCATTAATGGATCATATGTTTCATAAGCGCCTACGATGACTGCCTGAGCCGGGCCGTCTCCCGGCCAATGAAGATCCAGGGGAAAACCATGTTGCACCGAGTCTTGAAACGTGGCGTCGTGCTGCTGTCCGCAGGCGCGGCGTGCCTGCTGGCGCAGGCCAGCCACGCGCAGGAATATCCGTCTCGGCCGATCCGGCTGGTGGTGCCGTCGGCGGCGGGCGGCTCGCCGGACACGGTGATGCGCCTGGTGGCGCAGGAAGCCGGCAAGCGGCTGGGCCAGACGCTGGTGGTCGAGAACAAGCCGGGCTCGTCCGGCATCGCCGGCATGCTGGACGTGTATCGCGCTGCGCCCGACGGCTACACGCTGGGCTACGCCAACAACGTCACGCTGGCGATCAACCGCAGCACCTTCAGCCAGCTGCCCTACGATCCGCAGAAGCTCACGCCCGTGATCTTCGTGCTCAAGGTCGCCAACGTGCTGGCGGTGAATCCGGACGTGCCGGTCAAGACCTTGCCCGAGTTCGTCGAATACGTGCGCCAGCATCCCGACAAGGTCACCTTCGCGTCGCCCGGCCAGGGCACGTCGGGTCACCTGACCGGCGAAATGCTGGCGCAGGCGTCCAAGCTGCGGATGATCCACGTGCCGTACCGTGGCAGCCCCGCCGCCACCACCGATGTGATCGGCGGGCAGGTGGATGCCATCTTCGACAACACCATCAGCATCACGCCCTACATCAGGTCGGGCAAGCTGCGGGCGCTGGCCTCGACGGGGCTTGCGCGCTCGCCGCAGTTTCCCGATCTGCCTACCGTCGCCGAAGGCGTGCTGCCGGGCTTCGAAGGCGTGGCCTGGGGCGGCATCGTGGCGCCGCCGGGCACGCCGGCCGCCATCGTCGACCGCCTGAACCGCTGCTTGAACGAGGTGCTGGCCGATCCGGCCGTGCGCGACCGGTTGGTGGCGCTGGGCAACGATGAAATCGTGGGCGGCGCGCCGCAGGCGCTGGCGGACTACGCCGAAAAGGAAACGGTGAAATGGGCCGCCGTGGTGCGGGCCGCCAAGCTGCCGGTGCAGTAGTCGTCGTGTGGCATGGAACCGGGCGGCGGCTGCCCGCCGCCCGGTTTCAGCGCTTTTCCAGCGCCAGCCGGATGCCGAAGGCGATGAACACCGCGCCGGTCATGCGATCCAGCCCGCGCATCACCGCGGGGCGCGACAGCCAGCGCGCCAGCGGCCGGGTCGCCGCCACCAGCAGCGCGAACCACACCACGCCCAGCAGGGCATGGATGCCGGCCAGCAGCAGGCTGAAGCGCAGCACGTCCGCGCCCGCCGGAATGAACTGCGGCAGGAAGGTAACGTAGAACACGCCCACTTTGGGATTGAGCGCGTTGGTCAGGCAGCCGCGCGCAAACCAGCCGGCGGCGCTGGCGCGGGTGGGCGCGACCGCTGCCGGCGCATCGCCGGCGCCCGTTGCCGCGTGGCGGCCGGGCAGGGTGCGCCACAGCAGCCTGGCGCCCAGATAGAACAGGTACACGGCCGCGCACAGGCGCAGCACATCGTAGGCCAGCGTCGATACCGCCAGCAGCGAACCCAGGCCCAGGGCCGCGATGGCGCCCCACAGCAGGCAGCCCGCGCAGATGCCCAGGCCCGCCATGAAGGCGCGGCGTCCGCCTTCGACCGCGGCGGTGCGCAGCACCAGGGCGGTGTCCAGTCCGGGCGTGATGGTCAGGATGGCGGCGGCCAGGGTGAAGGCGAGCAGGGCGGCGGTGGCGGTCATGGCGGTCTGCCGTAAAGGGACGCCGGCGGCGAGCCGGCTACGGGGCATGCCGGACGCAAGCCGGCCGAGGCCGCCAGTGTAGCGCCGCGCGCCCAGGCGGTATCATGGCGGCCTTCAGCAATTTGCTTTCTCAACGGATTTTTCGCCATGGCCCTGCGCGCCACCATCTACAAGGCCGAGCTCAACGTCGCCGACACCGATCGGCACTACTATGGCAGCCACTCGCTGACCGTCGCCCGCCACCCCTCCGAAACCGACGAGCGCATGATGGTGCGCCTGGTCGCGTACGCGCTGCACGCGCAGGAAGAACTGGCCTTCACCAAGGGCCTGAGCGACACCGACGAGCCCGACCTGTGGGTCAAGGACCTGACCGGCGCGGTCAAGCTGTGGATCGAAGTGGGCCAGCCCGAAGAACGCCGCATCCTGCGCGCCTGTGGCCGCGCCGATGAAGTCATCGTGTATTGCTACGGCGGCTCGGCCAGCAAGATCTGGTGGGACGGGGTGCGCAACAAGCTTGAGCGCACCCGCAATCTCAAGGTGGTCAACCTGCCCTCGGACCAGACCCGCGCGCTGGCCAGGCTGGCCGAACGCACCATGCAGCTGAACGCCAACATTTCCGACGGCGTGGTGTATTTCTCGGCCGAGAAGGGCGAAGTCAGCATCGAACCCGAAGCCTGGCGCTGACGGGCCCCACGCCCGGGGGCGGTCTGCGCCTGACGCGAAATACTGCGCCGCAACAAAAAGAACGTGCAAAGTTCCCAAAGCGGATTTATATTACGATCATCATATTTTAGGAATCCCGATCATGGCTGGCCCTTCCGTCTCTCGCAAAGCGCTTTCCCACGAGCGCATCGTGGAAGCGGCCGCGCGTGCGATCCGGCGTGAAGGGTATGCCGGCGTGGGCGTGGCCGACGTCATGAAAGAAGCCGGGCTGACCCACGGCGGCTTCTACGCCCATTTTCCGTCGCGCGATGCCATGCTGGCCGCCGCGATGGACCACGCCGGCCGCGACGGCGCCAGCCGCATGGCGCAGGGCATCGCGCGGCGCCAGGCCGAAGGCGCCAGTCCGCTGCGTGCCATGGTCGAAAGCTACCTGTCCGAGAAAATGCTGACCCACTGTGAAATCGGGTGTCCGATAGCGGCCCTGGCCTCGGAAATACCACGCCAGTCGCCGCAGGTGCGCGAGGTCTCCGCCAGCCGGGTGCAGGGGCTGGTCAGGGCCTTGCAGCAGACGCTGCCGGCCGATGCCGGCGAGCACGTGGCCAGGGCGGTCACCGCCAACCTGGTGGGCGCTCTGCAACTGGCCCGCGCCCTGGGCGACAACGCAGAGGGCAGGGCCATGCTGGCCGCCGCGCGCAAGTCCATCCTGGATCAATACGACACCGAAGGTGGGCACGCTTCCCATTGATGCCCCGGCCGCCGTCCGCGGCTTTTTTTAATCTCTTGAATATGATGATCATCATATTTATATAACCGGCCCCGCCATGCAAGGGCCACCGCTGTGAACCGAAACCCGAAGGAACCCATCATGCAACTGAAGAATGCCACCGTACTGATCACCGGCGCCAACCGCGGCATCGGCCTGGCCTTTGCCCGCGAGGCCCTGGCGCGCGGCGCCCGCAAGGTCTATGCCGGCGCCCGCGATCCCGCCAGCGTCTCGCTGCCCGGCGTCGAGGCGATCAAGCTGGACGTCACCCGCGACGACGATGTGGCCGCCGCAGCCGAGCGGGCGCGGGACGTGACGCTGGTCATCAACAACGCCGGCATTGCGGACTTTGGCGGCTTCCTGGCCAAGGACAGCATCGAATCCGCCCGCCGCCACCTGGAAACCAACCTGATCGGCTCGCTGCGCGTGGCGCAGGCCTTTGCCCCGGCGCTGGCCACCAATGGCGGCGGCGCGCTGCTCAATGTGCTGTCCATCGCCAGCTGGATCAACCGGCCGAGCCTGGGTGTGTACGGCATGAGCAAGTCGGCCGCCTGGGCCTTGACCAACGGCCTGCGCCATGAACTGCGCGAGCAGGGCACCCAGGTGCTGGCGCTGCACATGGGCTTTGTGGATACCGACCTGACCCGCGACCTGGACGCGCCCAAGCTCAGCCCCGATGACGTGGTCAAGCAGGCGTTCGATGCGCTCGAGGCCGGGGCGAAAGAAGTGCTGGCCGACCCGCTGACCCGCCAGGTCAAGCAGGGCCTGTCCGCCGAACAGGCGTCCTACCTGCAAGCGTGATAGGCGCGGCCAGCCGGCCGCTTGCCTGCCTTCGACAGCCTCCCGTCGCCTGATTCCTTCCCATCGCCTTTCGAGCCCGACCATCATGTCCACCCCCGCAACTTCCACGGCGGCCCCCCCCGCCGCCGCGTCGCACGCGGCCGCTTCGCCCTGGCCCATCTTCTGGATCGCCAGCGTTGCCGTCTTCCTCGTCTCGCTGGACGCGACCATGCTCTACGCCGCGTTCAGCGCCATGCGCGCGGGCTTTCCCGACGCGTCCGCTGCCGACATGTCGTGGGTGCTCAATGCCTACACCGTGATCTACGCCGCCATGCTGATCCCGTCGGGCGGCCTGGCCGATACGCATGGTCGCAAGCGCATGTTCATGGTCGGCGTGCTGCTGTTCCTGGCCGCCTCGGCGGCCTGTGGCCTGGCCGGCAGCGTCGGCTGGCTGATCGCCGCGCGTGCGGCGCAGGCAGTCGGCGCAGCGTTGCTGACGCCGGCGTCCCTGTCCATCGTGCTGGCTGCCTTTCCGGCGTCGCAGCGTTCGGTGGCGGTGAGCCTGTGGGGCGCCGTGGCCGCCTTGGCTGCCGCCGTGGGCCCCAGCCTGGGCGCCTTCGTGGTGGACGCGGCGGGCTGGCCCTGGGCGTTCTACATCAACCTGCCGTTGGGCGCGCTGTCGCTGTGGTTTGGCGCCAGCCGGCTGGTGGAATCGGTGCGGCCCGAAGCGCGTCGCCGCGTCGACGGCGTGGGCATGGCGCTGCTGGTGGTGGGCGTGGGCGCCGTGGCGCTGTCGATCGTGCAGTCCGAGTCGCCCACGTGGACGCGCGGCGAACTGTGGCTGGTGGCCGCCGTGGGGCTGGTGGCGCTGGCGGCCTTCGTGGGCTGGGCCCGCACCACGCCGCATCCGCTGGTGGACCTGGCGCTGTTCAAGCATCGCACCTATCGCTACGTGAACCTGGCCACGCTCAGCTTCGGCATTGCGTTCGCGATGATGTTCTTTGCCTTCTTCTTCTACATGACGGGCGTCTGGCACTACAGTCTGCCGCGCGCCGGCCTGGCGGTCACGCCGGGCCCGCTGCTGGTGATGCCCACCGCCATCATCACGGGCAAGCTGGCTGCGCGCCTGGGCCATCGACCGTTCCTGGTGGGCGGGGCGCTGGTGTACGCGGCCAGCGGGCTGTGGTTCCTGCTGGTGCCGGGCGCCGAGCCTGCCTACCTGACCGCGTGGCTGCCAGGACTGATGCTGAGCGGCCTGGGCGTGGGCATGGTGCTGCCGTCGCTGGCCGGCGCCGCGGTCAACCGCCTGCCGCCGCAGCACTACGCGGTGGGCAGCGCCGTCAACCAGGCCACGCGGCAGATCGGCGCCGTGCTGGGCGTGGCGCTGACGGTGCTGTTGTTGGGCAAGGGCACCCTGAGCCATGCGGACTTCGATCCGCTGTACCTCGGCCACGTGGGCCTGGCGCTGCTGACGGCGCTGCTGTGCCTGGCCGTGGATACCCGGCCGCGTCCCGCGCAGGCCTGAGCGGGTGCGGCAGGAATCAGCGCGGGGTGCGCTGGTGCGGCACCAGGGGCGGCGCCGGACGGCCCGCCACCTGTTCCCAGAAGCCGGGCAGGAAGCACTCGGCCACCAGCAGCGGCTGCCCCTGGCGCCAGAAGACCGACCGCCGGGCCCAGACGCGGTCCGCATCCTGCGGCCGTCCGCCTTGCGCCAGGGCGGTGGCGGCGGTGGCGTGGAACGGCACGGGCGAGGCCAGGCGCCGGCAGGCAAAGGGCGAGCGGATGACGGTGCTGTCGTGATACAGCATGTCTGCCAGCGGCCGCGTCAACAGGCGGCGCATGCCTTGCCAGGCGCCGTGCGAGGCGCGCAGCGGCGTCAGGCTGCGCGCCGGCACGCTGTCCACGCCATTGACCGACATCAGCACCTCGCGCACCCACACGGGCGCGCCGGGGGCGATGCGCATGGCGCGCGCTTCGTCGGCGGGGGCGCCGTCGGCGTATTCGGCCAGCACGCGCAGGCGCACCTGGCCCACCTGGCGCAGGCCGGCGGTCAGGGCGCCGGGACGGAACAGCCAATGGCGCTGGGCCAGGGTCAGCACGGGCGGGGCGCTGGCCAGCCAGCCCGTTGCCAGGGGAGGGTGATGTGCTACGGCTAGGTTCATCATGGCTGCGTATTATGCCAAGGGCCGCGGGCGGATTTGCGCCCATGCCCTGTGGCCGATTGCCGCAGGGGCGCCGGGCACGCTGCGGCGCCGGCCGCGCACCGGGCTCCGCATACAATACCGCCCATGGAAAAAGTACGAATCTCCAAGCTCATGTCCGAGCGTGGACTCTGTTCGCGCCGCGAGGCCGACAGCTATATCGAACGCGGCTGGGTGCGGGTCGACGGCGTGGTGGTGTCCGAACTGGGCGCCAAGGCCTTTCCCGACCAGGTCATCACGCTGGAGCGCGCGGCGCAGGCGCGCCAGACCTCGCGCGTCACCATCCTCATCAACAAGCCGGTGGGCTATGTCTCGGGCCAGGCCGAAAAGGGCTATACGCCCGCCGTCGCCCTGATCGATGCGCGCTCGCGCTTCGAAGGCTGCCGCAGCCCGCAGCGCTTCGAACGCGGCCACCTGGACGGCCTGGCCGTGGCCGGGCGGCTGGACATCGATTCGCAGGGCCTGCTGGTGCTGACGCAGGACGGCCGCATCGCCAAGCACCTGATCGGCGAGGATTCCAGCGTCGACAAGGAATACCTGGTGCGTGTGCAGGGCGACCTGTCCGACAACGGCCTGGCGCTGCTCAACCATGGCCTGTCGCTGGACGGCCGCGCGCTCAAGCCCGCGCAAGTGCGCTGGCAGAACCACGACCAGCTGCGCTTCGTGCTGCGCGAAGGCAAGAAGCGCCAGATCCGCCGCATGTGCGAACTGGTGGGGCTGAAAGTGGTGGGGCTCAAGCGCGTGCGCATCGGCCGTGTCTCGCTGGGCGACCTGCCGCTGGGGCAGTGGCGCTACCTGCGCGACGACGAACGCTTCTAGGCGCGACGGGCGCCGGCCGCGCGCGGTATGGCCCCGCGCGCGGCGTGGCCCAGTCTCAACAAATTTTTCAGTCTGTTTCCGAGCCGCCTTCATTTCATGAAGGGCGCGGTATCCTTCGCCTGCCCGTCGCCACCCAGGCGTTCCATCAGGAACTCGATGAAAATCCGGGTCTTGGCGGGCAGCAATCGTGTTTCCGTGACGGCATACACCGGAAATGGGCCCAGTTGCCAATCGGGCAGCACGCGCCGCAACTGGCCCGATTTCTGTTCGGCGGTCTGGCCGCCGACCAGCACGGTGATCCCCGCGCCCAGCATCGCCAGGCGCCGGGCCATCGCCACGCCATTCACGGAAAACCGGTTGCCCGGCGTGAACTGGATGTGCTGGTCGCCGCTGTTCAGCGGCCAGCGGGTCACCCGGCCGGCGCCTTCGGCGCGGAACTCGATGCATTCATGGCGGGTCAAGTCGCTGGGGTGCTGGGGTTCACCATGTTTCTCCAGGTATTCCCGCGAGGCGTACAGATGGGCCGGAAGCATGCCCAGCAGCCTCGCAATCTGCGTCGAGTCGGGCAGTTCGCCGATTTCGATGGAAATATCGCAGGTCTGGAACACGCGCTGCGCGTGATCGGGATTGGCAAGGTCCAGGAAAAAGGTGACGTCGGGGTAGCGGCGCGAGAATTCCATGAACGATTCAGCCAGGAAGTCCGTGCCGAAGTCCGCCGGCATGTTCACCCGCAGCGGCCCCGACGGCGTGTCGACCAGCTTCTGCAGCTCTTCATGGGCGATCTGGGCCTCGGCCACGATGCGCTGGCAGCGTTCGAAGTACAGCCGGCCGGCGTCGGTCAGCTCGACCTTGCGGGTGGTGCGGCTGAGCAGGCGCAGGCCGACCGAACGTTCAAGTTCGGCCACCTGGCGAGACAACGTGGATTTCGGGACACCCAGGGCGGCCGCCGCGCGGCTAAAACTACGCGTCTTGGCGACTTCCACGAAGAGTTCCATGCCTTGTAAGCGTTTCATGAACGGGATTCTGGCATACGATGGGCCGAAAGATTGTCCCATATCTGGAATGATGTTTTCTTCTTATGCCTCTTTGTTTCTGGGGCGGGATAACGCAAAATGCAATTTCTGCAATGCAGCATTGCGTCCAAGCCCTGCCTGATGCCTGAGGCAACACCACCCCAGTCGATCCTCGCGATTCCGGCCGCCCAGCGGACCGGAACGTGCCGCCGATGCCGCCGCGACTCCCGCGGCGACCGGGGCCACCCTGGGGGCGAGCCACCTCTGGCGGGCGGGCGCGAGGGCTACCTTTTTAGTTGGAAATCGGGAATGCAATCTATGAACAAGAAAAGCGCTATGTGGCGCAGCGCGGCCGTGGTCACGCTGACGGCATCGGCTCTGACGTTGGCCGCTTGCGGCAAGAAGCAGGACGCGCCCCAGGCGGGCAAGCCGCAGGTGACGGTGGTGACGCTGACCACCAAGCCGGTTTCCCTGACCACCGAACTGCCCGGCCGCACCTCGCCTTTCCGCGTGGCTGAAGTCCGCCCCCAGGTCAACGGCATCGTGCAAAAGCGCCTGTTCACCGAAGGCGGCGAGGTCAAGGCCGGCCAGCAGCTCTACCAGATCGACCCCGCGCTCTACCAGGCCAGCTTCGACAGCCAGAAGGCCGCCCTGGCGCGCGCCCAGGCGCAGCAAAAGACCGCCGCGCTGCTGGCCGAGCGCTACAAGCCGCTGGTCGCCACCCGCGCCGTCAGCCAACAGACCTACGACAACGCCGTCGCCTCGCGCGACCAGGCCGTTGCCGACGTGCTCTCGGCCAAGGCCGCGCTGGACACCGCGCGCATCAACCTGGTCTACACCAAGGTGCTGTCGCCCATCGACGGCATCATCGGCCGCTCGGCCGTCACCGAAGGGGCGCTGGTCACGGCCAACCAGGCCACGGCCCTGGCCGCGGTGCAGCAGATCGACCCGATGTACGTCGACGTCACCCAATCCAGCGTCCAGCTGCTGCGCCTGCAGAACGCGCTGGCCAGCGGCCAGCTGAAAAAGGCCGAAGGCGAGCAGGCTGCCCTGGTGACGCTGACGCTGGAAGACGGCACGCAATACAACCAGCAGGGCAAGCTGCAGTTCTCGGAAGTGACGGTGGACCAGGGCACGGGCTCGGTCGCGCTGCGCGCCGTGTTCCCCAACCCCGACCGCCGGCTGCTGCCGGGCATGTTCGTGCGTGCCCGCCTGGTCGATGGCGTGGCGGCCGATGGCCTGCTGGTGCCGCAACGCGGCGTGACGCGCAACCAGCGCGGCCTGCCGACGGCCCTGGTGGTCAATGCCGAGAACAAAGTCGAACTGCGTGAACTCAAGACCGATCGCGCCATTGGCGACCAGTGGCTGGTCACCGACGGCCTGAAGGCCGGCGACAAGGTCATCGTGGAAGGCGTGCAGATGGTGCGTCCGGGTGTCGAGGTGGTTGCCACCGAAGCCGGCGCCAAGTCACCGCAGCAGCCGCAAGCCGGCGCCGCGGCGGCCAAGCAGTAGTCAGGGAGCCTTGCATGGCAAAGTTTTTTATCGAAAGACCGGTTTTCGCATGGGTGATCGCGATCGTGCTGATGATGGCCGGCGCGTTGTCCATCCTGAAACTGCCGGTTTCGCAGTATCCGAATATCGCGCCGCCGGCCATCGGCATCGCGGTGACCTACCCGGGCGCGTCCGCGCAGACCGTGCAGGACACCGTGGTGCAGGTGATCGAGCAGCAGATGAACGGCCTTGACGGCCTGGAGTACATTTCCTCGGAAAGCAACTCCGACGGCAGCATGTCCATCACGCTGACGTTCCGCCAGGGCACCAACCCCGACACCGCCCAGGTGCAGGTGCAGAACAAGCTGTCGCTGGCGCAACCGCTCCTGCCGCAGGAAGTGCAGCAGCAGGGCATCCGCGTCACCAAGGCCACCAAGAACTTCCTGATCGTGGCGGGCTTCGTGTCCACCGATGGCTCGATGACCAAGGACGACCTGGCCGACTACGTCGCCTCGTACGTCCAGGACCCCATCAGCCGTACCGAGGGCGTGGGCGACTTCCAGCTGTTCGGCTCGCAGTACGCCATGCGCATCTGGCTGGATCCGGCCAAGCTGGTGAACTACGGCCTGACCACGGTCGACGTGGTCAGCGCCATCAAAGAGCAGAACGTCCAGGTGTCGTCCGGCCAGCTCGGCGGCCTGCCCGCCGTGCGCGGCCAGCAGCTGAACGCCACCATCATCGGCCCCTCGCGCCTGGAAAAGCCGGAAGACTTCGGCCGCATCCTGCTCAAGGTCAACCCTGACGGTTCCCAGGTGCGCCTGGCCAACGTCGCCCGCATCGAACTGGGCGGCCAGACCTACGCCATCGACAGCTACTACAACGGCAAGCCCGCCTCGGGCCTGGCGATCAAGCTGGCCCCGGGCGCCAACGCGCTGGATACGGCCCAGGCGGTGCGCGACACCATCAACAACCTGAAGCCTTACTTCCCGCCGGGCATGGACGTCGTCTATCCGTACGACACGACGCCGTTCGTCAGCCTGTCCATCGAAGAAGTGTTCAAGACGCTGATCGAAGCCATCATCCTGGTCTTCCTGGTGATGTACCTGTTCCTGCAGAACTTCCGCGCCACGTTGATCCCGACGCTGGCGGTGCCGGTGGTGCTGCTCGGTACGTTCGGCGTGCTGGCCGCGTTCGGCTATTCCATCAATACCCTGACGATGTTCGGCATGGTGCTGGCCATCGGCCTGCTGGTGGACGATGCCATCGTGGTGGTGGAAAACGTGGAACGGGTGATGGCCGAAGAGGGCCTGACGCCCAAGCAGGCCACGCGTAAATCCATGAGCCAGATCACCGGCGCGCTGGTCGGCATCGCCATGGTGCTGGCCGCCGTGTTCATCCCGATGGCGTTCTTTGGCGGCTCCACGGGCGTGATCTACCGCCAGTTCTCCATCACCATCGTGTCCTCGATGGTGCTGTCGGTGATCGTGGCCATCGTCTTCACGCCGGCCTTGTGCGCCACGCTGCTCAAGCCCATTCCCAAGGGCCACCACGGCACCAAGCGCGGCTTCTTCGGCTGGTTCAACCGCACGTTCGAGCGCAGCAGCAACGGCTACGCCAACACCGTGGCGCGCGGCCTGGGCCGTACCAAGCGCCTGATGGTGGTGTACCTGGCCATCGTCATCGCGATGGGCTGGATGTTCACCCGCATCCCGACCGCGTTCCTGCCGGGCGAAGACCAGGGCATTCTGTTCGCCCAGATCCAGACCCCCGCCGGCGCCACCGCCGAGCGCACCAAGGCCGTCATCGACGAAGCCACCAACTACCTCCTGACCGAGGAAAAAGACGCCGTCACGTCCGTGTTCGCCGTCAACGGCTTCAACTTCGGCGGCCGCGGCCAGAACGCCTCGATCCTGTTCATCAAGCTGCGCGACTGGGAAGATCGCGGCGACGCCAAGTTGAAGGCGGCCGCCGTGGCGGCGCGCGCCAACGCCCACTTCAGGAAGACCCAGCGCGACGCCCAGCTGTTCGTGGTGCCGCCGCCCTCGGTGATGGAACTGGGCAACGTCGACGGTTTCGACTTCCAGCTGATGGACCGCGCCGGCGTGGGCCATGAAAAACTGCTGGCCGCGCGCAACCAGCTGCTGGGCGAAGCGGCGCAAAGCAAGATCCTGCAGGGCGTGCGCCCCAACGGCATCGAAGACGCGCCGCAGTACCAGCTGGACATCGACCGTGAAAAGGCCCGTGCGCTGGGCGTGTCCGTGTCGGACATCAACAGCACGCTGTCCACCGCGTGGGGCTCGTCGTACGTCAATGACTTCATCGATCGCGGCCGGGTCAAGAAGGTGTTTGCACAGGGCGAGGCGTCCTCGCGCATGCTGCCCGACGACCTGGAAAAATGGTACGTGCGCAACAACAATGGCGACATGGTGCCGTTCTCGGCGTTCGCCAAGGCCACCTGGAGTTTCGGCCCGCAAAAGCTGAACCGCTACAACGGCGTGCCGTCGTACAACATCCAGGGCCAGGCGGCGCCGGGCTACAGCTCGGGCGCGGCCATGAACGAAATGGAACGCATCGCCAGCAAGCTGCCGGTGGGCGTCGGTTTCGAATGGACCGGCATGTCGTACGAAGAACGGCTGTCGGGCGCCCAGGCTCCCGCGCTGTACGCGATTTCGCTGATCGTGGTGTTCCTGTGCCTGGCGGCACTGTATGAAAGCTGGAGCATCCCGACCGCGGTGATGCTGGTGGTGCCACTGGGGATCATCGGCGCACTGGCGGCGACGATGCTGCGTGGCCTGTCCAACGACGTGTACTTCCAGGTGGGCCTGTTGACGACAATCGGGCTGGCGGCCAAAAACGCCATCCTGATCGTGGAGTTCGCCAAAGAGCACTACGAGGCCGGCGCCAGCCTGACCGAATCGGCCATCCACGCGGCTCGCCAGCGTCTGCGCCCCATCCTGATGACGTCGCTGGCGTTCATCCTGGGCGTGGTGCCGCTCGCGATCTCGTCGGGCGCCGGTTCGGGCAGCCAGAACGCCATCGGTACCGGCGTGATCGGCGGCATGCTGACCGCGACCTTCCTGGCCATCTTCTTCGTCCCCGCGTTCTTCGTGATCATGCTGCGCCTGTTCAAGGTGGAACGCATGAGCGCGCGGCGCGACAAGCACGACCCCAGCGCCAACGATGCGCAGGACGTGTCCGTCGAAGGAAAACCGCAATGAAGCTTCAGATGAGAACCTTGCTGTCTGTTTCCCTGGCGGCGGCCCTGGCGGGCTGCTCGCTGGCCCCGACCTATGAACGGCCCGATGCGCCGGTGTCCTCGTCGTATCCGACGGGTCCGTCCTACAAGGCGGACGCCGTGGGCGCCGGCGTGGCCACGGCCGACATCGGCTGGCGTGACTTCTTCACCGATCCGCTGCTGCAGCAATTGATCGAGCAATCGCTGGCCAACAACCGCGACCTGCGCGTGGCGGCCTTGAACGTCGAGGCGGCCCGGGCGCAATACCGCATCCAGCGCGCCGACCTGATGCCCAGCGTGGGCATCGCCGGCAAGGAAACCGCGCAGCGCACGCCGGCCGACCTGTCGCCCAGCGGCCAGGCTTCCACCAGCCACAATTACCAGGTCGGCGCCGCGCTGTCGTCCTGGGAACTGGACCTGTTCGGCCGCATCCGCAGCCTGAGCGACAAGGCGCTGGAATCGTATCTGGCGCTGGACGAAACCCGTACGGCGACCCAGCTGACCCTGATCGCCGAAGTGGCCAACGCCTACCTCACGCTGCGCGCCGACCAGGAACTGCTGAACCTGACCCGCGACACCTTCAAGAGCCAGGACGATTCGTACAAGCTCACCAAGCAGAGCTTTGACCAGGGCCTGTCCACGGCGCTGGACCTGAGCCAGGCCGAAGTGTCGCTGCGCACCGCCCAGAGCAACCTGTCGCAGTACACGCGCCAGGCCGCGCAGGACCGCAATGCACTGGTGCTGCTGGTGGGCCAGCCGCTGTCGCCCGAGATGTCGGCGGCGCTGGACAGTGCCGTCAAGCTGGACGATGGCATGCTGCCCACTGCCTTGCCGGCCGGCCTGCCGTCCGAGCTGCTGGCGCGCCGCCCGGACATCCGTGCGGCCGAGCACCAGTTGAAGGGCGCCAACGCCAACATCGGCGCGGCACGCGCGGCGTTCTTCCCGACCATCAGCCTGACCGGCAACGCCGGCACGGCCAGCGCCAGCCTGGGCGGCCTGTTCGACGGCGGTTCCGGCGCCTGGAGCTTCGTGCCCCAGATCACCGTGCCGATCTTCGCCGGCGGCTCGTTGCTGGCGGGCCTGGACCTGGCCAAGGTGCAGAAGAACATCCAGGTCGCGCAGTACGAGAAGACCATCCAGACGGGCTTTCGCGAGGTCGCCGACGCCTTGGCGGGCCGCGGCACGCTGGACGAGCAGATCCAGGCGCAGCAACTGCTGGTGGCGGCCAACCAGCGCGCCTACGACCTGTCGGACCAGCGCTTTCGCCAGGGCATCGACGACTACCTGACGGTGCTGGACTCGCAGCGTTCGCTGTACAACGCCCAGCAGACGCTGGTGAACACGCGCCTGACGCGCCTGTCGAACCTGGTCACCCTGTACAAGGTGCTGGGCGGCGGCTGGACCGAGCGTACCGTCACGGCCGCGCAACCGGCGGACGGCGCCGCGGTGCCGGCGGCAACGCAAGGCCAGCCGGGCTGAGCTGGCTTCGAGCGGAATGCGTCGTCCTGCGGCAAGGGGCGACGCGAAAAAAAAGCGGGCCGATCGAAAGATCGGCCCGCTTTGTTTCTGGCGTGCGCGACGGAGCGTCAGCCGCGTTTTCTGGCGACCAGGCCCACAACGAACAGGACGATGATCGCGCCGACGACGGAACCGATCCAGCCTGCCGGTTCGCCGGGGGCATACCACCCCAGGTTCTGGCCCAGGAAACCGGCCACGACGGCGCCGATGATGCCCAGGATGGTGGTCATGATGATCCCCATGTTCTGGTCTCCGGGCATGATCGCGCGGGCGATCAGACCCACGATGAACCCGACGATGATCATGATGATGATGCTCATGCGCGTACTCCTTGCGAGGGTAAAGGGGCAATGCGTCCTGATATTACTCATGCGTGCCGCGCAGGGGCTGTAACAACTGGTATGTGGGGCGGGGGCGCAACATGCTGCGCCGCATCGCGCCGGTGTCGTGCGGGTGAAGCAATCGTCAGGACGTCAGGTCGATCAGCTGGCGTACGTCGTGGGTCAGCGTCTCGATGCTGTCGGTATCCGAGGCCAGCAGGCGCGCACGGCCATCTTTGTCGAATATATACACGCCGCGGCTGTGCGTGACTTCGTACTGGTCGGCGGCATCGCCCGGCCGGGGCTTTTCGATCTGGTAGGCCACGCGATAGCGGCGCGCCAGGTCGGCCACCTGCTTTTCGTTGCCGGTCACGCCGATGGCGTTGTTGTTGAAGGCATTGACGTAGGCCTGCAGGATGTCCGGCGTGTCGCGGTGGGGGTCGACGCTGACGAACAGGATGCGCACGTCGCGGGCCTTGTCGCCCAGGTTCTGCAATACCGCCGTCAATTGCGCCATGGTGGTCGGGCAGATGTCAGGGCAACTGGCATAGCCGAAGAACAGCAGCACCGTCTTGCCTTTCAGGTCGTCGCTGCTGACCGTCTTGCCGCCGGCGCCCGGCAGCGAGAACTGCAGGTCGGGCAGGTGGCCGCGCACGTTGTACAGCTTCCAGTCGACGTTGCGGTCGCCGCACGCGGCAAGCAGTACGCACAGGGCCAGCAGCAGGCCGCGCCAGGCGCGGCCGGTGATCAGGTGTCGCATGAGTTCCATCGCCGGTTGGGGGATAAACCCGTCGATTCTACCTGCTTGGGTGGGGGCGCCCGGTGGGGCGGCAGACGCGGACTTGTCCTGGCGCAAAGGGCACTTGTGAAGCTTTGTCTGAATATTGTTGGCCTTCTGCCAAAACGGCCCCCGCGGGGCGCGGCAGGGCATACATTCAGGGCCTTGTCAGTAACCGAACCGGCGAGGCGTCATCCATGAATACCGCGGCCAACCATGCGCTGGGCTATCCCTATTTTCCGTATTACCCGGTAGTGCTGGACATCCTGCGCAGCCGGCGGGCCGACAGCGTGCTGGACGCGCCCTGTAGCCGTGGCTGGCTGGGCGACATGGCGCGCCCGGCCACGGGGCGCGACGTCGAGGTGGACGGCGTCGGCCCGGCCGCCTTGCCCGAATCGGCCAACGGCTACCGCCGGCTGACGGTGCACGACCTGGAATCGCCGCTGCCGGCGGGCGACCCCTACGACGCGGTGGTGTGCAGCGAAGCCCTGCACCTGGCGACCAATCCGGGCGTGCTGGTCCAAAGCTTCCATCAGGCGCTGCGCCCGGGCGGCACGCTGGTGCTGACCACGCCCAACGCCTGGCACGTGCGCGCGCGCCTGCAGGCGCTGGTGCGTGGCTTTCATGCCGACCCCTGGGCCTGCGCGGGGGCCGAGCGCAGCGCCGTGCTGCCCTGGGGCTTTGCCCAACTGCACCTGCTCCTGGCGCGCCATGGCTTTGCCGACATCACCCTGCACGGCGTGGCCGAAGCCGGGCAGCGGCGCTGGTTCGATCCGGTGCTGGCGTGGCCGGCCCGGCGCTATTGCGCGGCCCGAGCCCGGCGCGCCGAGGACGAGGCCGGTCGCCACTTCTGGCGGCAGGCCGGGTCCGACCCGGCGATGCATGGGCGCTGGCTGGTGGTATCGGCACGGCGGCCGGGCGGGCAGTAACAGCGGTCACGCCCGCGCTCGGCCGGATGTGGCGGCGCGCGCCGCCAGCGGCCGGCCGCCAACGAAAAACGGCCCGCACAGGGCGGGCC
>NZ_JCBANA010000108.1:0-16607 GCF_059760725.1 Achromobacter sp. 1014246743 | reverse complement strand
GCGTCGTTGCGCTCACCTTGCGTGGCACAGCCACGCGGCGGCGACCGCGCCTAGCCTGGCAGCCGATTACCGGCCTGTGCGAGGCTCCTTTCAGTGTGAACAGGCCCTAGTCCCAGAATAGAGGAGCGGATGGGGGGGCGGAATGCGGGAATGCCCTGCCGAGGCGTCCTGGACGACAAATGGATGACGCATCGGCCGGAAAATGGAACGAGATCCTTCTTTCAGATGCGTCCCTTCCAGGGAATCGCGAATTTCTCCAGGTAGCGCACCAGCAGGTCGAAGGCGAAGGCGAACACGCCGATGACGATGATGCCCATGATGACGGTATCGCTGGCCAGGAATTGCGCGGCGTTCAGCACCATGAAGCCCAGCCCGCGGTCGGCGGCCACCATTTCGGCGGCCACCAGCGTGGTCCAGCCCACCCCGATGCCGATGCGCATGCCGGTGAAGATCTCGGGCATGGCGGCTTTCAGGATCACGTGCCAGACGATCTGCATCCGCGTGCCGCCCATGGCGTAGGCGGCGTGGATCTGCTCGATGGACACCGACCGCACCCCGGCCCGCGCCGCAATGGCCATGGGCGCGAAGATGGCCAGGTAGATCAAGAGGATCTTGGGGAATTCGCCGATGCCGAACCAGATGATGATGAGCGGCAGGTAGGCCAGGGGCGGCAACGGGCGGTAGAACTCGAT
The DNA here is from genome assembly GCF_059760725.1 of Achromobacter sp. 1014246743. Classification (NCBI taxonomy): domain Bacteria; kingdom Pseudomonadati; phylum Pseudomonadota; class Betaproteobacteria; order Burkholderiales; family Alcaligenaceae; genus Achromobacter; species Achromobacter sp. 1014246743. The sequence goes on along the minus strand of NZ_JCBANA010000108.1, from coordinate 15,915 downwards.
GGGCGGGTCGAAGATGCCGCGGGCGTAGCGATTCACGCCCATCAGGATGCCGACCGGAATGGCGGTGGCGCAGGCCAGGAAAAACGCCGAGAACACCCGCGTCAGGCTGGCCAGCGCGTGCTCGGCCAGGGTCGAGTTGGCCACGCCGTCGGTCATGGCGGACACGAACTTGCCGTACACCGCCTGCGGCGATGGCAGGAACAGCGGCTTGACCCAGCCCGCATTGGTGGCCAGGAACCACAGCGCCAGCAGCGCGATGCTGGTCAACAGGCTGATGTGGCCGCTGTAGCCGGCCCCCGGCGCGCCATAGACCTTGCCCGGCGTGGCCGGCTGATGCCCCGAAAAGCGGCTAGGCATGGACGGCCTGCGGGGCGGAGGCGGCAAGTTCGTCGCCGTAGATGATGCCAAGGACTTGTTCGCGCATGGCGATGAAGTCGGGACTTGATTTGATGCCGCGTCCACCGCGCGTCTCCAGGTAGCGCCGGTTGAAGTCCGGCTTGAAGGTGTGGGTGATGCGTCCCGGGCGCGGCGACATCACGATCAGCCGCGACCCCAGGAACAGCGCCTCTTCCACGCTATGGGTAATGAAGAAGAACATCTTGCCGGTCTGGCGCCAGATTTCCAGCAGCAGCTCCTGGATGGTCTCGCGGGTCAGCGCGTCCAGCGCCGCCATGGGCTCGTCCATCAGCAGCATGGCCGGGTCGCAGGTCAGCGCCCGGGCGATGCCCACGCGCTGCTGCATGCCGCCGGACAACTGGTAGATCATGTGGCGGTGAAAATCCGCAAGGCCCACCCGTTCCAGGTTGCGGCGGGCGCGGGCGCGGCGCGTCTCGCGGTCCACGCCTTGCAGCTTCAGGCCGAACTCGGTGTTTTCCAGCACGTTCAGCCAGGGCAGCAGGGCGTGCTTCTGGAACACCACGCCGCGGTCGGCGCCGGGGCCGGTGATGGGCCGCCCGCCCAGCGTGATCTCGCCGTCGGTGGGCGACAGGAATCCGGCCAGCAGGCTGAGCAGGGTGGTCTTGCCGCAACCGGACGCGCCCAGCGCCACGACGAATTCGCCGGGCTCGATGGTCAGGTTGACGTCTTGCAGGGCAATCACCGGTCCGCTGTCGTGCAGCCCGGGGTAGGTGACGCTGACATGATCCGCGCGCAGGGCTTGCGCGGCGGGTGGGGTGGCGTGGGACATACGGGCTCCCTGTTGATGGCGGCGCCCGCGGCGAGGCGGGTGCCGGGCCGCGGCTGGCGACGCCTGCGGCTATTTGACGGCCGCCTTGGCGTACTGGTCCGTGACGTGGCGGCTGTAGTCGTCCAGGGCACGGTCGATCTGCTTCTGGTCCTTCAGGAACTTGGCGCTGGCCGCGAAGGCGCGCGCGGCGCCGGCCTCCTTGCCGCCGCCCAGCCATGCATTGGACGCCTGTTCCTGCGCGGTGGGAAAGGTCAGCAGCTTCAAGGCCGAGGCCACGTCGTCGGGCTTGCCGCCGATGAGCTTGACGATGCTTTTCACCGGCGCCGAGTCGGCTGTCCAGGCGGCGCTGTTGGCGCGGTAGTCGGCGTACGACTTGGCCAGTACGGCGGTGAAGGCGGCCATGAACTTCGGGTTCCTGGCGGCCCAGGCGCGGTCCACCACCAGGCCGTCGAAGGTCGGCACGCTGGCGCGGCCGATGGCCTCGGAATCGGCGATGACCTTGCCGGTCTTTTCGATTTCGGTCAGGGCGGGCGGCCAGACGTAGGCGGCGTCGATGTCGCCGCGCTGCCAGGCGGCCACGATCTGCGGCGGTTGCATGTTCAGGATGCGCACGTCGCGCGGGCTGATCTTCCAGACCTGCTCCAGGCCCACCAGCAGGTGAAAGTGCGAGGTCGACACGAACGGCGTGGCGACGCGCTTGCCCTTCAGGTCGGCCGTGCTGTCGATGCCCGAGCCGTTGCGCGCCACCAGGGCTTCCGATTTGCCGATGTTGTCCAGGATCCAGAACAATTCCATGTCCACGCCGCGGGTGGCGGCGGACGTGATGCCGGTGGACCCCAGCACGCCCACCGGCACGTTGCCGGAGGCCAGCGCGGTGGAAATGTCGCCGCCCGAGGTGAACTGGCGCCAGTCGACCTGGTAGCCCGCGTCTTTCAGGGCCTTGTCGAAGCTGCCGTCGGCAATGGCGGCCAGGAACGGGCCGACGATCAATTGGTAACCCACGGTCAGGCGGGTCTGGGCATGGGCGGGCGCGCCCAGCAGCGCGGCGGCCAGGCCGGCAAGGAGACAACGGCGGATGAGGCGGTACATCGCGTTCATGATGATCTCCGATCGAGGATGGGCCGCGCCCCGACGCGACCGGCTTGTGCCGGTGCGGCCTGTGACGCCAGTTTGCCCGGATGGGATATGAACGCTAGGACCAGTTATTCCCTTCAATTGGAACCAAGGTGAGGGAATCCCCCATCTGGCGGACGACGCAATGCAAACGGGCGGCGGGACCTTCGTGGTCCGGCCGCCCGTTCGGGGGACGCCTTCTGGTTTAGCGGATCAGGCTGAGGAATTCCGCCCGGGTCGACGGGTTTTCGTGGAATTCGCCCAGCATCACCGAGGTGACCATGGACGAATTCTGCTTTTCGACGCCGCGCATCATCATGCACATGTGCTGGGCTTCGATCACCACGGCGACGCCGGCGGCGCCGGTGACCGACTGCACGGCCTCGGCCACCTGGCGGCTGAGGTTTTCCTGGATCTGCAGGCGGCGGGCATACATTTCGACGATGCGCGCCACCTTGGACAGGCCCAGTACGCGGCCGTTGGGCAGGTAGGCCACGTGGGCCTTGCCGATGAAGGGCAGCATGTGGTGTTCACAGAGCGAATACAGCTCGATGTTCTTGACCAGCACGATCTCGCGGGTGTCGGACGTGAACAGCGCGCCGTTGACGATTTCGTCCAGGTTCTGGCCGTAGCCGCGGCACAGGTGGCGCATGGCCTTGGCCGCGCGGGCCGGCGTGTCGGCCAGCCCTTCGCGGGACGGATCTTCCCCCAGCGCTTCGAGAATGGCGGTGTAGTGTGTTTCCAATGACATGGGGAGGACTCCTGGGGCTGCGCGCCACTGATGGCGATTAACACGCAAGTCTACCCCAGCGCGGGCCGGGGCCGCTCGCCTGAAAGGCGCCTGAAACTACACGCCGCGGTTCTCCACGGCGTACTTGACCAGTTCGGCCTGGCCGTCGATGCCCAGCTTGCGCTTGATGTTCAGCCGGTGGGTTTCCACGGTGCGCACCGACAGGCCCAGCGCCTGGGCGATCTGCTTGTTGGCATGGCCGCTGGCGATGTGGCGCAGCACGTCGCGTTCGCGCTGGGTCAGTAGCGTGGCCGGGATGCTGGCCTGCGACAGCCGCAGCGACACGGCCGCGCTGAAATAGGTGCGGCCGGTCATCACCGTGTCGATCGCGGCGATGATTTCCTGGGCTGGCTCGTCCTTGAGCAGGTAGCCCCGGGCGCCGGCCCGCACGGCCTGCACCATGTATTCGGCGTTGTCGTGCATCGACAGCACCAGCACCGCGATCTGCGGATAGCGCTCGTGCAGCTGCGCGGTCAGGTCCAGCCCGCCCACGCCGGGCATGTTCAGGTCCATCAGGGCCAGTTGCGGCAGGGTGCCGCCTTGGGGGTCTTCGGCCAGGCAGGCTTGCAGAAAGGCCAGTACGGCGGCGGCGTTGCCGGCTTCGCCTACCACCCGCAGGTGCGGCACGGTTTCCAGGCGCAGGCGCAGGCCGTCACGCACCAGCGGGTGGTCGTCGATCAGCAGCAGGCGGATGGCGTCGGGATGGTCGGTCATGCGGAAGGGGCCGGTTCGGGATGGGGGGCGGGCAGCGGCAACCAGGCCTGCAAGGTGGTGCCTTGGTCCGAGGTATGGAAACTGAGGCTGCCGGACAGCGCCGTCATGCGTTCGCGCATGTTGCGCAGGCCGATGCCGCGGCGCGGGTCGCGCTGCACGTCGGCGTAGTCGAAGCCGCGGCCGTCGTCGCTGATCGTCAGGCGCAGGTCGCGGGCGGAATAGGCCAGCGTCAGGTCGGCGCGCGACGCCCCGGCGTGGCGGATGACGTTGGTCAGCGCTTCCTGGGTGACGCGGAACAGGGCGGTGGCGTAGGCGTCGGGCAGCTTCACCGGCCGGCCCTGGGTGGCCAGGCGCACGGCCAGGGGCGTGGCGCCCGGCTGGCTGGCGCCGGCGAATTCACGGCCCAGGTGTTCCAGCGCGGCCGGCAGGCCCAGGTCGTCCAGCAGGGTGGGGCGCAGGTTGTGTGAAATGCGGCGCACCTCGCCCACCGCCGTGTTCAGGCGGTCCAGCGCGCCGCCCAGCGGCGTGTCGATGTGGGCCAGCGCCCGCGGCTCGGCGCCCAGGGCCTGCCGCAGGCGTTCGCGGGCGGCTTCCAGCGACAGCTTGATGCTGACCAGCACCTGGCTGATGCCGTCGTGCAGCTCGCGCGACAGGCGGGCGCGCTCGTCTTCCTGCGAGCGCACCAGTTGCTGGGCCATCAGCCGCAGCTTGGCGTCGGACTGGCGGTGGTCGCTGATATTGAGCGCCAGGCCGCAGGCCGCCACCAGCAGGATGGACACGGCCGCAATGCCCGCCACCCAGGCGAACATGTTGCGGATGTTGGCCTGCGCCGCGGCGTCGATGTGGGCCAGGGTCTGTTCCACGTCGTCCAGGTAGATGCCGGTGCCCAGCATCCAGCCCCAGCGTTCCAGCACCACCACGTAGCCGAGCTTTTCGACGGTCTGGTGGGTGGACGGCTTTTCCCACAGGTAATGCACGGCCTGGCCCTGCGCGCCGCCGCGCCGCGCCGCCGTCAGCAGGTTCTGGATCACCGCCTGGCCGCGCGTGTCGCGCAGGTTCCAGAGGTCTTGCCCCACCAGTTCGGGCTGGCGCGGGTGCATCAGGTTCTTGCCGTGCAGGTCATAGACGAAGAAATAACCGTCGTGGCCGAATTCCATCTGCGCCAGCAGCGCCAGGGCGCGCTCGCGGGCGGCCTCGCCGTCGCTGGCTTCCTGCAGCGGGGCGATGGCGCTGTAGGCCAGGCTGACGTAGTGGCGCAGTTCGCTTTCCTTGCTGCCCAGCCAGGCGCTTTCCACCACTTCCTTTTCGCGCTGGGCCAGTTGCAGGCCCTGCACGTAGACGGCCACGGCGATGGCCGCCAGCGCCACGAGCAGGGGCACGGCGGCCAGCAGCAGGATTTTCAGACGCAGCTTCATGAGGGGATTTGTATCAGCGACTAGCGCACGTGTTGCGATGCATCAATGGAAAAGGGCCCGATCCGACAAAGGTGGGCCGCCGCCGATTTTACGATTTCGGCACGAATTTGCTGCGGCGCATTCGGTAGTAACACGTAGGGCGCTTGCGTAGTTTCGCGCTTGTTGGGGGTGGGGCAAACCGAAATACTAACGCCCGCGTCGACCCGACGCCGAGCGGACCGCCGTGTCCGCCACCCCACAACAATGAGTCTGCCTTCCGCGAGACGAAAAAAGCGTTTCACGCCAAGAGCATGGCGGCAGGCACGAGGAGAACTTATGCATACCAGCAGTAAGGGACTGGGTCAGCACCTGGTCTGGCTGGCGGTTGCGGTGTTGGGCGCGTTTGCGCTTGGCACCGTGGCGCTGGCCAGAGGTGAGACCATCAATGCGCTATGGGTGGTCATTGCCGCCGTGTGCGTGTATCTGATCGCATACCGCTACTACAGCCGCTTCATCGCGAACAAGGTCTTCAAGCTGGACCCCACGCGCATGACGCCGGCCTGGAAGTACAACGACGGCCTGGACTACGTGCCCACCAACAAGCACGTGCTGTTCGGCCACCACTTTGCCGCCATCGCCGGCGCCGGCCCCCTGGTCGGCCCCGTGCTGGCCGCGCAGATGGGCTACCTGCCCGGCATGCTGTGGATCCTGGCCGGCGTGGTGTTTGCCGGCGCCGTGCAGGACTTCACCATCCTCTTCATCTCCACCCGCCGCGACGGCCGCTCGCTGGGTGACCTGGTCAAGTCCGAACTGGGCAAGATCCCGGGCGTGATCGCGCTGTTCGGCGCCTTCATGATCATGGTGATCATCCTGGCCGTGCTGGCGTTGATCGTGGTCAAGGCGCTGACGCATTCGCCGTGGGGCACCTTCACGGTGGCCGCCACCATCCCCATCGCGCTCTTCATGGGCGTGTACCTGCGCTACATCCGCCCGGGCAAGATCGGCGAGGTTTCCATCATCGGCTTCGTCGGCCTGATGGCGGCCATCACGTTCGGCCAGGACGTGGCGGCGCATCCGGTCATCGGCCCGATGTTCGACTTCGACGGCAAGGGCCTGACCTGGATCCTGATCATCTACGGCTTCATCGCCTCGGTGCTGCCGGTGTGGCTGCTGCTGGCCCCGCGCGACTACCTGTCGACCTTTCTGAAGATCGGCACCATCGTCGGCCTGGCCATCGGCATCGTGGTGGTGGCGCCCGAGCTGAAAATGCCGGCGCTGACGCAGTTCGTGGATGGTTCCGGCCCGGTGTGGTCGGGCAACCTGTTCCCGTTCCTGTTCATCACCATCGCCTGCGGCGCGGTGTCGGGCTTCCATGCCCTGATCTCGTCGGGCACCACGCCCAAGCTGATCGAAAACGAAACCCAGGCCCGCTACATCGGTTACGGCGGCATGCTGATGGAATCGTTCGTGGCCATCATGGCCCTGGTGGCCGCCTGCGTGATCGAGCCGGGCATCTACTACGCCATGAACAGCCCGGCCGCCGTCATCGGCACCACGCCCGACCAGGTCGCCCAGGTGGTGTCCAGCTGGGGCTTCGTGGTGACGCCGGCCGACCTGGTGCAGACCGCCAAGGACGTCGGTGAAAGCACCATCATCTCGCGCGCCGGCGGCGCGCCGACGCTGGCCGTGGGCATGGCCCACATCCTGCACCAGGCCATCGGCGGCCCGGGCATGATGGCGTTCTGGTATCACTTCGCCATCCTGTTCGAAGCGCTGTTCATCCTGACGGCCGTGGACGCCGGCACCCGCGCGGGCCGCTTCATGCTGCAAGACCTGCTGGGCACCTTTGCCCCGTCGCTCAAGCGCACCGAGTCCTTGCCCGCCAACCTGATCGCCACCGGCCTGTGCGTGGCGGCGTGGGGCTACTTCCTGTACCAGGGCGTGGTCGATCCGCTGGGCGGCATCAATACGCTGTGGCCGCTGTTCGGCATCGCCAACCAGATGCTGGCCGCCATTGCGCTGACGCTGGGCACCGTGGTGCTGTTCAAGATGAAGCGCGACCGCTACGCCTGGGTCACCGTGCTGCCCACGCTGTGGCTGCTGGCGTGCACCCTGACCGCCGGCTGGCAGAAGCTGTTCCATGCCGACCCGAAGGTCAGCTTCCTGGCGCACGCGGCCAAGTACAACGCCGCCATCGCCGAAGGCAAGGTGCTGGCCCCGGCCAAGTCGCTGTCGGAAATGTCGCGCGTGGTGCTCAACGACTACATCAACGCGGGGCTGTGCGGCATCTTCATCTTCGTGGTGGTCAGCATCGTGGTGTTCGGCGTGCGTTCGGTGCTGCGCGCCCGCCAGGAAAACAAGCCCACCGCCCGCGAAACGCCGTACGAAACCCTGCCGGCCGTCGCAGCCGGCGCGGACTGACCCCGGGAGCCGCCGCATGCTGTTTACCAATATGACCTCGGCGGCCGGCGCCGCCGGCCGCTACCTGGGCCAGACGCTCAGGCTGATGGTCGGCGTGCCCGACTACGAGACCTACGTCGAACACATGCGGCGCACCCATCCGGACCAGGAGCCGATGACGTACGAAGCGTTCTTCCGCGAGCGGCAGGACGCCCGTTACGGCGGCAAGAAACGGATCGGGTGCTGCTGACAGCACTGACAGTGCCGCGGACTGCGCGGCAGGTGGCGTGGCTCAGCGGGCGTACTTCTTCGCCCCGGCCACGCACACCACCGCTGCCAGCGTCACCAGCAGCATCGCCCAGCTGACGTTTTCGTGCAGCAGCAGCGCCGCCAGGCCCAGCCCCATGAAGGGCTGGAACAGCTGCAACTGGCCCACCGCCGCAATGCCGCCCTGTGCCAGGCCGCGGTACCAGAACACAAACCCGATCAGCATGCTGAACAGCGACACATAGGCCAGCCCGATCCAGCCGGCCACGGTGACGTGCGCGAACGTGGGCGGCATCGTGAACAGCGCCAGCGGCAGCATTACCGGCAGCGACAGCACCAGCGCCCAGCTGATCACCTGCCAGCCGCCCAGCGTGCGCGACAGCTTGGCGCCTTCCGCATAGCCCATGCCGCAGACCACGATGGCCGCCAACATCAGCAGGTCGCCCTTGAGCGACACGTCCAGCCCGCCGATCACCGCGTAGCCCACGACGAAGGCCGCGCCCGCCACCGAGAACATCCAGAAGGCCGGGCGAGGGCGCTCGCCGCCGCGCAGCACCGCGAACACCGCGGTGGATAGCGGCAACAGGCCCAGGAACACGATCGAATGCGCCGACGTGACGTGCTGCAACGCCAGCGCCGTCAGCAGCGGAAAGCCCAGCACCACGCCCAACGCCGTCAGCGCCAGCGCCGGCAGGTCCACGCGCCGCGGCCGCGGCTGGCGCAGCAGCAGCAACAGGGCCCAACCCAGCACGGTGGCAATGGTGGCGCGGGCGCAGGTGAGGAAGGTCGGGTCCAGCTCGGCCACGGCCACCCGCGTCGCGGGCAGCGAGCCGGCGAAGATCGCCACGCCGATGAAACCATTGATCCAGCCACTTGTTGCCTTGTCCATGAACCGCTCCGATGAATCCGTTACTTCAGCACCGCGGCCGGGTTTTCCCCAGAGACAGTCCAGTACAATTCAAAATAACTGTTATGCAATACAGTCCAGTACAAACGGAGGCGCTATGGCGCGAGGCGGCACGCGGATCGAAGCGGTGATGGCGCAGGTTCAGGCAAAGATCGCCTCGCGGGCCTGGTCGCCCGGCGCCCGGCTGCCGTCGGTGCGGGCGCAGGCTGCGGCCATGGGGGTGTCGGTGTCGACCGTGGTGGAAGCCTACGAGCGCCTGGCCGCCGAAGGCGCCATCACGTCGCGGCCGGGTTCGGGCTTTTACGTCGCCGGCCCGGTGGCACCCCTGGCGCTGGCCGAGATCGGCCCCAAGTTCGACCGCGAAGTCGATCCGCTCTGGGTCTCGCGCCAGTCGCTGGACACCGCGCCCGCCGCGTTGAAACCCGGCTGCGGCTGGCTGCCCAGTTCATGGATGTATGAAGCGGGCATCCGCCGCGCCTTGCGCGCCCTGGCCAAGGCCGACAGCGTGGCGCTGACCGAATACGCCACCCCGCTGGGCCATCCGGGCCTGCGCCAGGTGCTGTCGCGGCGCATGGCCGCCGCCGGCATCGAGGCCGCGCCCGACCAGATCATGCTGACCGAGTCCGGCACCCAGTCCATCGACCTGATCTGCCGGTTCTTGCTGGAACCCGGCGACACCGTGCTGGTCGACGACCCCTGCTATTTCAATTTCCACGCCTTGCTCAAGGCCCACCGGGCGCGTGTCGTCAGCGTGCCCTACACCCCGCACGGGCCCGACGTGGGGCGGTTCGAAGCGGCCGTGCGCGAGCATGCGCCGCGCCTGTACATCACCAATTCCGGCCTGCACAACCCCACCGGGGCCTCGCTATCGCCGCTGGTGGCCCACCGTCTGCTCAAGGTGGCCGACGGCGCCGGCCTGGTCATCGTCGAAGACGACATCTTCGCCGACTTCGAAAACAGCCCCGCGCCGCGCCTGGCCGCCTTTGACGGCCTGTCACGCGTGATCCAGATCGGCAGCTTTTCCAAGACCGTGTCCGCCTCGCTGCGCTGCGGCTACATCGCCACCAAGCCCGACTGGATCGACAGCCTGGCCGACCTGAAAATCGCCACCACGTTCGGCGGCGGCCGCCTGGCCGCGGACGTCGTGCACCGTACGCTGATCGACAGCGGCTACCGCAAACATATGGAATGGGTGCGCCAGCGCCTGGCCGAGGAAATGGAAGTCGTCGCGCGGCGTCTGCACGCGCTGGGCATCGAGCCCTGGAGCTACCCCAAGGCCGGCATGTTTCTCTGGAGCCGACTGCCCGCCGGCATCGACGCGCCGACGGTCGCGCGGGCCTGCCTGCGCGACGGCGTAGTGCTGGCGCCGGGCAATTCCTTCAGCCGCTCGCCCGAGGCGGGTGGGTTCCTGCGCTTCAACGTGGCGCAGTCCAACGACGATCACGTCTTCGGCAGCCTGGCGCGGGCGCTGGACGCGAGCCGGCGGTAGGGCAGTCAGCCGTGTCGCCGTGCGCCGTGCCGGGCAAGGTCAGCGCGGCCGCTTTCAGGCCGGCCGCGTCCGTTTTTCAGACAGCAGCACCAGCGGAATCGCGCAGGCCGCGCACAGCGCCATCACCAGGAAGCCGCCCGGCGCAAAACTGCGGTACAGCGCGCCGCCCAGCTGGATGCTGCCGAACATGAACACCCCGCCCGACAGCAGTGCGTACAGCGCGATCGCCGACGTCTTGCAGCCCGCCGGCACGCGCCGCGCGATGTACCACATGATGGCGGCATTATTGCCCGCCAGCGTGAAGCACTGCAGCAGTTGCAGCGCGCCGATCCACACCGGGTCCGTGGTGGCCGACAGCCCGGCCCAGCGGATCGCCGTCATCGCCGCCGACGCCAGGATCAGCCACTGCGCGCCCACCCGCGCCAGCACCTTGGGCGCCAGGAAGAAGAACAGCACCTCGCTGGTCACGCCCACCGCCCACAGCATCGAGATCAGCGCCGTCGACAGGCCTCGGTCGGTCCAGTACAGCGTCGAATACGAATACAGGAAGCCGTTGCTGGCCTGCACCAGCGACGCCGCGCCGATGCACAGCAGCAGCGGCCGGTCGCGCAGGATCTCGCGCATCGGCAGCCGCACCCGTTCGGCGGGCGCTTCGTCCGGGCTGGGCCGCGCGGCCTGCGGCAACAGCCGCACGCAGGCCAAGCAAGCCACGATCAGCAGGATCGACAGCCACATCACCCAATCCGCATTGAACGTCTTGATCAGGTAGCCGCCCGCCACGGTCACGATGGCAAAGCCCAGCGACCCGCAGGCGCGGATGAGGGTGTACGAATTGCCCTGGCCGCGGCCGCTGGCGATCGCCATGCGGTCCAGCAGCGGCAGCACCGCCGGAAACACCGCATTCAGCAGCAGTGTGATGGCGAACAGCCAGGCCGGCGCCTGGCTGAAGGGGTAGCAAATGAATAGCAGCAGCGATGCGCCCAGCGCCGCGGCGATCAGGCCGTGGGCGCGACCGCTCTGGTCGGCCACGTGCGCCACCACCGGCGTCGACAGGATCTTGGGCAGGAACGACGTGGCCACGATCAGGCCGATCAGCGCCGGGTCCAGCCCGCGGCTGGCGAACCACAAGGGCAAGAAAGGAATGCTGACGCCCTGCAAGCCGTAGTACAGGAAGTAGAACCCATGCAGGGCGATAGCGCCTTGCCGGGCGTCGGGGTTGCCGCGCATAGCGTTGTCGGGGTCGGGCCGGAATGAAGCGCGCTAGCATACTCCTTCCGGCGCAACGCCTACCAGGGCAGCGGCACGGCTTCGTCATTGGCGTGCTCGCCGTAATAGATCGACGGCAGGAAGCGCGACAAGAAGGTGAATTCCGTATAGCAGTGCCGCAGCAGGTTCAGCCCCAGCACATCCGGTACGTCCTGTTCGGGCTGCGCGCTGGACAGACCCAGGTAGAAGCGGCTGCGCAGCACGCAGCCAAACGGCGTGTCGCGGGCCAGGTGGATCATCTGGCCGTCCATCGGGTCGCCCTCGGCATCGAGTTCGATGGCATCGCCAAAGCCGATGCGCGCATAGACCGCCGCCGACACCTCGCCATTGGCGGTGGCCGCGCGCAGGCGCGCCGCATCCAGGCAATCTTCCGGCGCATGGAACTTCAGCTTCGCTGCCACCGGCGGCAGGTCCGCCAGCGATTCCACCGCATGAATCGACGCGCCCACGTAGTTGTCGCCGCGGCGCCAGTGTTCGTCCCACCCCCGATGTTCGACGTGGTCCTGCGGATGCCACCACTTGATGTGCTGCGTCGTCTGGAAGAACTTGAACCACCAGTCCAGCATGCGGCCCTTGCAGCCGTGCAGATCGGTGCGCGCCGCCACGATCAGGCCGCCGCCCGGCAGCCGGGTGATGCCGGTTTCCAGGCGCAGCGGGGCAGGGCTGAGCAACGTGTCCAGGTCGGCGGCGATGTACGCCGCGTCGGGGTGAGGGGTGGTCATGGCCGGTCTCTTCAAGGTTGGGAAAACCGAATTCTACAATAAGGAAACGTTAAACGTTTCCAAAATATCCGGACCGTGTAAGATCGCGGTTCATCCATAGGGCAGGCGGCCACGCCGTTCACCCTTGCAACAACCGTTTTGACCGATCACCAGGACTTGCGACCGCCCATGGCGACCCTAGCTTCTCCCCCTGCGCCCCGGCCGCGCGGCCGTCCCGCCCGGCCCGATGCCGAGCTGCACGCTGCCGCCTTGCAGGCCGCCACCTGGCTGCTGCTGAACGAAGGCTATGCCGCGGCCACGCTGGAAGCCGTGGCCAAGCGCGCCGGCATGGCCAAGAAAACCGTCTATCGCTTTGCCGCCAATCGCGAAGACCTGGTGGCGCAAGTGGTGCGCGGCTGGACCGACACCTTCGAACCCGTCATGGCGCAGGAAGTCGCGTCGGCCGCCGACGTGCTGCCCGCCTTGAGCCGCGTGCTGCAAGCGATTGCCGAGCGCGCGCTGTCGGCGGATGCCGTCGGCATGTTCCGCCTGTTGACCAGCGACTTTCCGGCGCGGCAGGCGTTGCTGGAGGTCTACCAGAAGAACGGCATCGAACGCGGCACGGCCATGCTGGCCGCCTGGTTCCAGAAGCTGGCCGCGCGCGGCCTGATCCGCATCAAGCAACCGATCGAGACCGCCGGCCTGCTGCTGGCCATGGTCATTGCCGAACCGCTGCGCCAGATGGCGCTGGGCCTCACGCCGCCGTTGCCAGCGGGGTCGGTCCAGGCGCGTATCGAGGCCGGCGTGGCGCTGTTCTCGGGGCAGGGAGGGGTGTTCGAGGTGAAGACGGGCTAGGCTTGCCGGTGTCGTTGTTCATCGCGAGCGGGTCTGCGACGGTCCGAAAAAACTAGTGCGGCCGTCATGTCGAAGCGGGCCTTGCATTCAGCTTGGCGCCAGCCTGGCGCGCCCATTTGGCAAAGCGGGCATACGGAATTACCCTGGGGTGTCGCGGTGCCATCGATCGGCGCCGCGCGCGAGTTTTCCGAATCATTTCCAGGAGCTGCGATTCATGGCCAAGAAACTGAATGAGAAGACCACCAAGGCGGCAAAGACGCTGCGCAAGCGCCCGCTGGCGACCCCGACCGACCTTGCCGCCGCCGCCACCCGCGACATCTCCGCGGTGCTGAACCAGGTGCTGGCCGACGTGTTCGCGCTGTACCTGAAAACCAAGAACTTCCATTGGCACGTCAGCGGACCGCACTTTCGCGATTACCACCTGCTGCTGGACGAGCAGGGTGACCAGCTCTTTGCCATGACCGACCCCATCGCCGAACGCATCCGCAAGATCGGCGGCACCACGCTGCGGTCCATCGGCCACATCTCGCGGTCGCAACGCATTTCCGACAACGACGCCGATTACGTCCAGCCGCTGGACATGCTGGCCGAGCTGCGCGAAGACAACAAGACCCTGGCCGCGTCCCTGCGCGAGGCGCACAACGTCACCGACGAACATCGCGACATCGCCAGTTCCAGCCTGATCGAGAACTGGATCGACGAGACCGAACGGCGCACCTGGTTCCTGTTCGAAGCCAGCCGCGAAGGGGATTCCACGGGGCATTGAGCCGCGTGGGCCTGGGCTGAGCGCAAGGCGGCCATTGCCACCCACGGCGCGCGCTTCCAGGCGGTGCTGACCATCGGCGCCGGGTCGGTGACGCCGATCCCGGCTCGCTCAGGCCAGCGCCAGCCCGCGCTGGGCGCCGGTGCGGTCGTCGTGCAATGCTTGCACGGCCAGCGCATCCGGATGCACGTTCAGCGTGTTGCCCACGCTGCCCAGGTACTGGCAAGCGGCATAGCCTTGCGCGGCCGTTTCGTAGCGCGCCACCCAGGCGTTGCGGGCGGCCTGCTTCTCGAACGGCACCGGCCAGACGCTCGGACGCGGCAGGTGCTCGTCGATGCCCACCCGCCAGGGCTTGGGGCTCAACCTTGCCCGAAAACAGTTCTGGTTGCGGCACATGCGCGCGTAGACCGGGTCGGCGCCCAACGCGTCGAACGCCTCGGTCACCTCGGCATCCGCTGGCGCAAACACGTCGTGCATGGCCAGGAGGCGCGCGCCTGATGGCGTGCGGTACACCCGCAGGTGCCAGTCGGGCCGTTGCTGGATGAACTGATCCACGCGTTCCCGCAGGCCCGTCAGCTGATCACTGTTGTCCTCGGTCAGGCGCAGCCCCTCGGCGCGTGCGCGCCAGAAGCCCAACGCCGTTACCAGCATGAGCGTGGCCAGGCCCGCCATCGCCGAGTGCGTGGCGTAGCCTACCGCGAAGGCCATCAGAAAGGCCGCGCCGATCACCGTCAGTCCGCGCGCGCTGCCGCGCCGGTCTTCGAAGTCGACGTCGACGAACATCACGTTGGGCGTATTCAGGCAGCGCGCCCCGTAGCCGTTGCGCGTGATGATGCTGTCGCCCTGGCGTTCGAGGATTTCCTCGCGAATCGGCATGCCGTCGGCGCCGTTATACGCCAGCTTGCGCTCGCGGCGTTGCAGCGGCTCGCCATTGACGATGCGCTCGAAAGCCTCGCGCGTGCGCTGGTCGGCATGCGCCTGTGCGGCCATCGCGCTGTCGTCGGACCAGCCGTAGCGGCGCACGGTGTATTGCTTGCCGGCCACCTGTTGCTGGATGCGGCCTTCGGCCCAGTATTCAGGAACGATCATGTGTCAGAAGCCTTTGCCCAGCGTGACCCACGCCAGCGCGAACAGCAGCAAGACGATGGCGATGGGCAGCCATTTGAAGCCGCTGCGCGGCACCCGACCGGGTTCGGCCATCGGGTCGCCCAGCCTGTTCGATGACAGGGGGACGTCGTCCTGGGCGGCGGGATTGAGTTGGGCGTCCACCAGCTTGAGGGCGTCGGCCAAGCCCAGGCCCGTGGCATCGCGCGTGAGGCGCACGGCTTCGACCTTGTGGCCGCGCGCCAGGGCGGCCAGGGCAGCGGCCGGTACGGCGGGCTTGTTGCCCTGCATGGCGCCGGCTTCGGTTGCGCTGCCGTTCGCGTCGCCGTTCGCGTCGCCGTGTGCGCTGCCGATGGCGCCTGCACCGCGCTCTTGCTCGTTGCGATTGGCGTACCGCTCAACCGCGTCCTTGGACGACTTGAGGTCCATGCCGGTCCGGTCACGCGTGATCTTGATGGCTTCGATCAGCTTGCCGCTTTCCAGCGCAGCGATGGCTTCGGGGGGAAGCTGGGTCATGAGTTTTCCTTGGGAATATCGCTACAGTCCGGCTCGGTTTGGGACAGCGCTCAGGGCTGTCCTCCCTGGCGTTGACCCGGGGTCGCGTGATGGCCTTGGCCCGCATGCCGCTCAATCGAGGCTATCGCCGCTTCCATTTTCAGCCGGGCCGCCGAATTGGCCGAATGCACGCGAATCGCCGGCGGCACCAGGCCATGCATGGCCACTTGCTCTTCCAGCCACAACAACACCGTATATCCCGTGCCATGCTCGTCGTCGCCCAGGTCGTGGTCGAGCGAAAGTTCCGTGACTTGACCGGTCTTGAGCAACGCGATGACCTCTTCAGGCCAGAATGTGCGCACCCAGCCTTCCGGCGTCACGCGCACATCGTCCAGAAATACCTTCATCCTTGTTCCTTGTTCGCGGCTGGCAGCGCGCACCGGCACCCGTGGCGGCAGGGCTGCCACGGGT